>DASUUP010000364.1:0-8009 GCA_036373995.1 Acidimicrobiia bacterium | reverse complement strand
AGGTTCTCCGACTTGCAGGCGGTCGTGCAGGCGTGGCAGCCGATGCACTTGGTCTGGTCGATCACCTTGACCCATTTCGGCGCGGTGCCGGTGAGCCGGTCGAGGAGACCGTGATGTTCCGTCGCCGGGGCGACCGAGGAGGTGGTCGAACTCGGTGACGCCCCCGTGGCGACCATGCCTAGGACGCCGGGGAAACTCGGGTTCGAACCCATCATAAGTCCGGACAATAACCGATGCCGGGAAGGTCTACGACTTCACCAGCACGAAGTGGAACTCGCCGTCTTTCTCGAACTGCTCTTTCAGCGTCTGACCCATGTCCTCCGCCCAGGATGGGACATCGGAGCATGACCCCCGGTCGGTGGAGATCAACTCCACGGTCTCACCGGGCTTAGCGGCCATGATGGCCTGACTCAGCTTGATGACCGGCATGGGGCACTGCAGGCCCCGGGCGTCGACGGTGTGGTCTGTCATTTCTCGCTCCTCTCAGATGAACAGACTGATCTCGGCCTGCTTCATCAGGCTGATCGCCGAGCCGGCTCCGGCCGGGTCGTCGAGGCCGTCGATCAGGTCCTCTGGGGCCAAACCCATCAAATCCATCGTCATCTGACAGGGCCACAGCTTGACGCCCATGTCCTGAGCCACTTCCAGGAGCTCCTGAACCGAGGCGACCTTGTGCTTGTCGGCGAGGTCCTTCATCATCTTGGGCCCCATCCCGGCGAAATTGAGCTTCGACAGGTTCAGGTGCTCGGTCGTGCCCCTGTTGAACATCGAGAGCAGCTTCTGTCGCCAGTCGTCACCGGTGACGCCGGCATCGGGTCGCTTGAGGATGCCGAGACCCCAGAACGTGAAGAAGACGGTCACGTCCATTCCGTAGGCGGCCCCCGTGGTAGCCAGGATGAACACCGGCCACGCCTTGTCGAGATCTCCTGAAGCGGCGATCAGGACCATCTTCTCCTTCTTGGGGGCCGACTCCTCGGCCTCCATCTCACCGGCCATCTCAATAGCTGGACTAGTCACCAGTCACCTCCTCGGGCAAGAATAGTCCGGACATGCACAGATGTGAATATACACGAAAAGACATGGACATGGGTGTGGAAGGGAGTGTCGTGTGTCATAGTGGGGTCATGAAGACCCGCAACGACGAGATCCACCGTCTTCACTCGACGGTCTGCAAGGCGTTGTCCGATCCGAAGCGCATCCTGATCCTCGACACTCTCCGTCATGGCGAGCGTTCCGTTGGCGAGATCTGCGAAATGCTCGATCTGCCCCAAACCAACGTCTCTCAGCACCTGGGTGTCCTGCGTAGCAAGGGGCTGGTTCACTCCAGACGGGACGCCCAGTGGGTGTATTACTCGCTGGTCTCCCCGAAGGTCACCGAGGCCATCGACTTGTTGGTCGAGGTGATGGAGACCACCAAGACACCGAACGTCTGATCCGTCGGCCGCTGGAATGAGCGGCCGAATTCCTTGTACGGACAATTCGGAATATGATCGGGGTATGTTCGAGGTGCTCCTCCTGATCGGTCTGTCCGCTGCCACGTCGGGGGTGGGCGCCTTGGGTGGCCTGGGGGGCGCGGTGATCCTGGTCCCTGCTCTGGTGCTCGCCGGGTGGTCGCCGGTGGCCGCCGCCCCGCTCGGTCTGATCTCGGTGGCTGCTGGTTCGGTGGCGGCGGGTGCCCAGCAGCTCTCGGAGAGGTCGGTCAACCACAGGCTCGGTGTGACCACCGAGCTGGCCGCCACCGGAGGAGCAGTCGTCGGAGCCCTCGTGGCCGACCGATTCTCCGACGACTTCCTGGTGAATCTGCTTGCTGTTGTCGCGCTTGGAGCCGCGTTCATGGGTGGGCGGAGGAAGAGTCTCCGCAACCCGCCCCGACCGGAGCTCGGCATCGAGGACGTCGGAGAGAGAGTCGGCTCCCTGGCCGGCGCCTACCCAATCAATGGCGGAGTCGCCTCCTACGAGACGAGACGACTGCCGCTGGGTCTCTCCATGATGAGCGTTGCCGGGCTGGTCGCCGGGACCACCGGGGCAAGCGGCGGCTTCATCAAGACCCCAGCCACCAGCGAAATCATGCATGTACCGACCAAAGTCGCCGCGAGCACGACCACGTTCACGATCGGGATCACGGCTAGTGCGGCGCTCGTCGTCTTCGCCTTGCAGGGACGGCTCGACGTGCAACAGTCCGCTGCCGTGGTCTTCGGGAGTCTGGCCGGCGGTCTCCTCGGAGCCCTGGTTCAGTCGAGACTCCACCCGGCCCATGTGCGACACGCCCTGAGCGTGGTTCTGGTGGTCATCGCCATCGTCCTGGTGGTCGTGAGATGACCGCCAACACCGTGAGCCGGGTGACCGGACGCCGACAGGGTCCGATCCTCAGAAGCACAACTGTCATCGCCTGGGTCCTGGCCGGGCTCGGAGCACTGAGCGAGGCCCAGCCCTTCGTGACGGCCGGGGTGGTGGCGCTTGTCCTGGTGACCGCAGCCCCGTTACTTCGTGTCACGTGGCTCATGTTCCGCTGGATCCAGGAGCGGGATTGGAGGTTCGTGTGGACCGCGGTCGCCCTGCTCGGGGTCATTGCGGTGGCCGGCATCGTCGCCCTGGTAGGACGATGACCCTCCTTCGTCCGGACAAAGTTCCGGTATCCTTCGCCGTCATGACCGGCGAAACCCCGATGTGGGCGGAAATCGACCAGGACCTGCGGGCGCGGTTGGCACGCGGGGAGTTCGACCAGCGATTCCCCACCGATCGCGAATTGGTCGATCAATACGATGTGAGCAGACACACCGTCCGTGAAGCCGTGCGTGGTCTCCAGGACGAAGGGCTGATCACTCGGAACAGGGGCCGCGGATCGTTCCGAACACCGGAGTCCTTCGCCCAGCCGTTGGGGACGATCTACAGCCTGTTCCGGTCGATCGAGGACAGCGGCGTGACGCCGGCGTCGGTGGTCATATCCCAGGAGGAGAGAAGGGACGAGATCGCGGCCAAAGCACTCGACGTCTCCCCCGACGCCAGCCTGTTCTATCTGGAGAGAACCCGGCTCGCCGGAGGGCAGCCCCTGGCGGTCGACCGCGTCTGGCTACCGATGCCTCTGGCGGCACCTCTGCTGGAGGCGAACTTCACCCGCGCCGCTTTGTATGAGGAGCTTCGCGATCGATGCGGCGTCGTTCCTGAGGAGGGGGTGGAGGAGAGTCGCCCCGTGAATGTCGATCGGGAGACGGCCGTCCGTCTCGGGTTGGCTTCGGGTGCACCAGCGTTCAAGATCGATCGGCGGACCAGGGCTGGCGGAAGGCCCCTTGAGTGGCGTATCAGCATCGTGCGGGGGGATAGGTACGTCTTCAAAGCGGAATGGAACACGCCTTGGGAGGCGACCGCCTCCCGTCTGGTGGAGTCAAATGAGAGCTGAACGGCGTGACCCCGCGACAAGTGAGGAGGTGCGGGAATGGATGTGAAGGTGCTTACCACGCCGGGTCTGGGCGACAAGAGCTACGTTCTGGCCCATGACGGGATTGGGGTCATCGTCGATCCCCAGCGCGACATCGACCGCTTCCGCGCCGTCATCGAGGAGCTCGATGTCGACCCCCGATATGTGCTGGAGACCCATCTCCACAACGACTACGTATCCGGTGGGCGTCATCTCGCCGCCGTAACCGGGGCCGAACTGGTGCTTCCTGCCGGGTCAGGAACCAAGTTCGCCTATGTGCCGGCTTTTCACACCGAGGATCTGGACGCCGGGCCTTTCCAGGTTCGGCCGTTGCACACACCCGGGCACACCCCTGAGCACGTCTCCTACGTGGTGGTGGTCGATGATGAGCCGGTCGCTGTGTTCTCCGGTGGGAGCCTTCTCGTCGGGTCCGCCGGGCGGTCCGATCTGCTCGGTATCGACCGGGCCACCTCCCTGGTCCGCCTTCAGTACCAGTCGGTGATGCGACTCGCCGAGCTCCCGGGGGAAGCGGACCTCTACCCGACCCATGGCGCCGGTTCGTTCTGCACCGTTTCAGAGGCGGGCGGCACCACCTCGACCATCGGCGAGGAGCTGAAGACCAATCCCGTGCTTCACTACAGGGACGCCGAGGACTTCGCCGCCGGACAGCTCAGCGGTCTCCCTCCCTACCCCTCCTACTACGCCCACATGGGCCCGATGAACCTCGCCGGACCCGAGCCCTACGTCCCCGCACCCATCCCGGAGATGACACCTGCCCAGGTTCAAGCTGCGAGGGACGAAGGTGTGTCGGTCGTAGACGCCAGGTACAAGACGACCTTTGCCGAGGCACACATCCCCGGTTCGTGGGGGATGGAGCTCGGCTCCGACTTCGCCACCTGGATCGGGTGGCTTCTGCCTTTCGACGCTCCGATGGTGCTGATCCTCGACGAGGGCGAGTCACTCGACGAGGCGCGTGATGCCCTGGCCCGAATCGGCTTCGAGAGCATCCGGGGTGTCATGTGGGGCCTCGATGCCTGGATCGACGAGGGTCGGGAAACGGTGAGTCATTCCACGATGACGGCGAGGCAGTACCTCGAGGAGGCTGACGGCTCCCGCCAGATGGTCGACGTGCGAGCACCGACAGAGTGGGAAGACGGGACTCTCCAGGGCTCCGTCCTCTGCCATCTCCCCGACCTGGTCGAGTCCATACCAGAGGAGCTGGATCCGGAACAGCCGGTGTATCTCGGCTGCACGACCGGCCACCGGGCGTCCATCGCCGCCGGTGTTCTTGCCGATCGGGGCTATCGGCCGGTGGTCTTGACCGGGGCCAGCCTGCTTGGAGTGATCATGCTGATGGCCCAGGAGGCATCGCCCGTCTGACCTCGTCGGCGCGCCGCGGGCCCCGCTGGTGACCGACCTGGCGTCGACCTGAGATGTAAGTGAGGTCCCTCAACCACGGAACCCGCGTGCACCTCGTTGCGGAAAACGCAACACTGTGCACTCCGACCACCCCATTTACATCCATCCAAGTTGCTGGGTTCGCGGTACCGGCGGGAGACCTCGCGAGTGTTTCGCCCGGTAGCCGAGCGGGGACATAGCATTCCGCTGTGTCCAAGACCACGGGTCCGGCCCTCGGATCTCACTACGAGGAACGTCGTATCGAGGAACTGCGACGGTGGAAGCTGCGCGCCAATTCGTTCCTGTTCGGTGCCTTCATCGTTTTCCTGGCCAGCCATTTCCTGGGCTCGGAATCGGGCGTCAACGGTTTCGTCCGGGCCGCTTCCGAGGCGGCGTTGATCGGAGGGATCGCCGACTGGTTCGCGGTGACCGCCTTGTTCCGCCACCCCTTGGGCATCCCGATCCCGCATACGGCGCTCATCCCGAAGAGCAAAGACGAGATCGGCACCGGACTCGCCGAGTTCGTGCAGCAGAACTTCCTTGACCCGGCGAACTTGCGTCAGTGGATCGCAAACGCCGACATCGCGAATCGGTTGGGGGGCTGGCTCATGCTGCCCGAGCACGCCGCTCTCGCCGCCCGACGGAGCATCGAGACGGGGGCGACCCTCGCCGAGTCGCTGGACGACGAGAGAGTGGCGGCGGTTATCACCGCGACCTCTCTCGATTGGCTCCGACAAACCTCGGTCACCCCCCTCATCTCCCTGGTCATGGACACCTGGCTCAAGGGTGGTCACGTCCAGGAGTCGATCGTCGCCGCACTGCGGGGCATCGACTTGGTGGTGGAGGAGAACCGAGTCTTCTTCCGACGCAGCTTCGCCGGCTCCGAGCCCTGGTGGCTGCCGGAGTGGGCCAGAGAACGCATCTTCGACCGGGTCATGGCCTCCTTCCACGTCCTGGTGGATGAAGTGGTGGCCGATCCGGACCACCCGGTCCGAGGAGATCTGGAGAGGATGCTGACTCAGGCAGCCGACGAGCTGCGCAACTCCGCCGAGCTCGCGGCGCGTATCGAAGAAACCAAGCTCCGACTTCTCGACTCTCCCGAACTCGTGGGCGCCATCGACGCCCAATGGGACGTGGTGCATCAGAGCCTGCAGCGCTCGGCTGCCGCGCCCGGGTCCGACCTGGAGCGGCGTCTCACCGAGCTGATTCAGTGGTGGGGCGGCCGGGTGCTCGAGGACCAGCAACTACGCGGCCGCATCGACAACTGGATCGCAGACTCCGCCGAACGACTGGCTCAGCAGTGGGACGACGAGGTGATCGGACTCATCGAGACGACAGTGGAACGCTGGGATGCCTCCGAGATTTCGCACCGACTCGAGCTGCAACTGGGCCGAGACCTTCAGTTTGTCCGGATCAACGGGACAGTGGTGGGAGCCCTGGTTGGAATCGCCATCCACGCCTTGCTTCTACTGACCGCCTGAGCGCGCCGCCAGCCTCGAGGTCACCCAGCTCTCATGACCACACCCGGCACCCCATTCCGCGATGGCGCTCGTGCTCTTGGGAGGCGGTCGCAGCGTTTTCAGAGAGCTGAACCATCGCTGGCCACCTGTGACCATGGGACGGGCCAGTATGTGTCAATCGAGATGTCGGAGCTTCGGCCATACGTCTTCCCAACTGGTGCGAAGGCCGCGGCAGACGACGATTGGCTGACCTTGAGCCTCGTTGTCGACGCCATATCCATTGTCGACCTCTGCCACCTGCCGGCACATGGCGAAGAAGGGCGCCAGGGTGTCAGGGTGATATCGCACCGCGACAACGGTGGCCGAGGCTTCGCTGGGCTGGCGGAAGTCGGCATAGCTGTTGTGGGCTGAGTAGCTATGGGGGAGGCCGTAGTCGGGGCCAAATCTGTCGACCGCCCCTGCTTCACCGTATGAGGCGGTGAGGATCACCACTCCGTCACGTTCCGCTTCGGGGAGCGAGCCCACTGTGGCAGCGATCTGGGCGACCATCTCTGGCCACCCGATGGTCTCGGCCAGGGTGTCGTTGACAGTCGATGGGATGTTGGCCATCGAGACCGGGAGCACAGGGAGGGCAATGAGGAGAGAGAGCGCACCATTGACGACGATCAGGCCACGGAGATCGCGAGGGTCACGGCCGCTCTGTTCGAAGGCGACGATTCCCGCCAGCACCAACATCAGGGTGAGAGGTACCGGGTAGTAGGGCCGGCCCCCGGTCAGAAGGGTGACGGCCATCCCGGCGACGAAGGCCCAAGTGAACGTCTCGTAGCGGGACCCGCCTTCATCGCTTCGGAGCCAGCCGACACCCCGGCGCAGCAGACCGATGAAGGCAGGGCCCACGAACAGGACCTGAAGTGGGATGAGGAGTATCCGGTTCTCGGTCCCCAGCCGCTCGGAGATCCGCCGACTCATCTCCAGTTGCGGCCAGCCATTCGATGCCTGCCAGAGGATATTTGGCAAGGCGATGGCAGCTGCGAGCAGAGCACCCGCAACGATCCAAGGAGAACGCAGCAGATCCCATCGACGGTCTGCAGCCAGACCGATGAGAATGGCGACGCCGAGCATGACCACCAGGCTCTTGTTCAGCATCGCGATTCCCGCAACGAGGCCTATCGCCACCCACCAGCGAGGATCTGCTGTTCGAAGCATGCGAGCAGTGAGCCAGAGCACGGCCATCCATGCCAACAAGTCGAATGTGGCAGTGGAGAGAAGGTGACCGGCGCCCAGGAGAAAGCCACCTGCGGCCAGGGTCCCCGCACCAGCGACCTGAGATCGCCGACTGCCTCCCATCTCCCGCACGGTGGCTCCTCCCACGACCACCGTTGCTCCGGCGGCCACGGCCGGCAGGAACCGTAGGACCACCAGATTGCCGGGGGCGAGAATGTCGGCGACCCGTGCGAGTAGGGGAGTCAGCGGGGGTTGGTCGACGTATCCCCACGCCAGATGACGTCCGGCCTCGAGAAAGTACAACTCGTCTCGGTGCCATCCGTAGCGGGAAGCGAAGACCAGCAGGACCAACACCAGAGTGATGGCTATGAGCCACACACCCCGGGGTAGCGGTGGTGGGGCTAGAGAGTCTCGATCGGTGTCTTCGGCCAGCTGACGTCTTCAGTCGGGCTCGGAGAGGCTAATGCTGACCCGGTGAGCCTCGCCGTGATCGCACGACCTTTGGCGCCGGC
>DASUUP010000363.1:0-4311 GCA_036373995.1 Acidimicrobiia bacterium | reverse complement strand
GGAGGCACCTACACCAACGAGTCAGGGGAGATCAACCAACTCGAGGCGCGGGCCCATGTCGCCAGCAACGGCAAGGTCCATGAGGAGCTACGGTCCATCGTCACTCGCACCATGCCGGACCATCTGAGGTGATGGACCCCTGATGTACCACGACCACCATCTCCACCCCTTCGGTTATGCAGCTCTCGTGCACGGTCTCGAGCTCATGGACGCCCCCGATCTCGAGACTGTGATGAAGAGAGTCAAAGAACGTGCGGGCACAGTCGAAGGCACCGTGATCGGGCACAGATTGAATGACGAGGGGGTCGCCGAGTTGCGTCTCCCCACGGCTGTCGACATCGACGGCGTCGTATCCGACCGGCCCGTCCTCCTCTACCGCTATTGCGGGCACATCGCCGTCGCCAACAGCGCCGCGATGGCCCTGGCCGGTCTCGACGAGACCACACCCGACCCCCCGGGGGGATCGTTCGACCGGGATGCGGGGGGCAGACCCAACGGGATATTGCGGGAGACAGCGGTGAAACCGGTTTCCCGGGCGTTGGAGCCGCTGACACCGCCGCCCTCGGACCTGGAGATCATTTCGGCTCTCGCCGGTCTGCGTCGCATGGGGATCGGCTCGATCACGGGCATGGTCTCGGTCAGTGACAACGTCTGGTGCGGTGTCGACGACGAGGTGGAGACCCTGGTGCGCATCGCACCCGACCTCCCGATCGACATCGACGTGCTCTTGATCGCCAGCAGTTCTCAGGACCTGGTCTCTGCCAAGGAGAGGATCGACGGGGCCCAAGGGCCGGTTCGATTCCTCGGCTACAAGGACTTCATGGACGGGAGCCTTGGCGGGCACACCGCAGCGATGTACGAACCGTTCGCCGACCGGTCAGACACACGGGGGATGGAGAGATACGACCACGACCGGATGGTGGAGATCGGAAAGACCTCACTCGACCAGGGTGGCGTCGTGGCTATCCACGCCATTGGTGACCGGGCCAACGATCTCGTCCTCCACGTCCACCAGGACCTCATCAGCTCCGGGGCCGATCCGGGGCGACTCCGGGTGGAGCACGCCTCGGTCATCAGGGACGAGACGATCGAGCGGATGGCATCGATAGGTGTCACCGCCTCCATACAGCCGGCATTCCTCGCGTCGGAGGAGTCATGGCTGGAGAAGCGGCTCGGAGCCGATCGGATGAGCCTGGCGTATCCGTTCCGCTCGATGATGGAGGCCGGGATCCCGCTACTCGGTGGAAGCGACTCGCCGGTGGAGCTCCCCGACCCTGAGACCGGGATCGAAGCTGCCGTCGATCGTCACGGGATCAACCCCGACGAGGCATTGTCGAGGACCCAGGCCGAGGCGCTCTTCGCCCCGCCCGACGACTGAGCCCGAGATGGAATGCCGCCCGGACCCAATTAGCCTCCGGCGCTCATGTGCCACTACTCGAAACTGACTCCAGAAGAGATCTCCAACGGCGTCGATCGCGCCATCGCAGCCGCAGAGGCCGTAGTGGCAGACGTTGTCGCCGTCGAATGGGACCAGAGCTTCGAAAACACCCTGCGGCCACTGGACCGCATCGCCGACATCCTCGACCACGCCGCTTACGACTACACGTTCATGGGCTACGTCCATCCCGACAAAGAGGTCCGCGCCGCCGCCAAGGAAGGCGAAGAGAAAGTCCAGAAGTGGGGCAGCGACATCTACTTCCGCGAGGATCTCGACGCCGCGGTCAAGGAGTATGCCAGCACGGATGAGGCAGCCGGTCTCGATGGTGAGCACGCCCGACTCCTCGAGTTCACAATGCGAGATCTGCGGCGCGCCGGCCACGATCTCGACCCGGAAACCAGGGCAAAGGTGCGGGAATCGACCCAGAAGCTCGTGGAGCTGGGAGTGCGTTTCCAGCAGAACATCGACGAGTGGGACGACTGGATCCTGGTGACCCGCGATGACCTCGAAGGCATGCCCGACGTCTACATCGACGGCCTCGACGTCGACGAAGAGACCGGTCACTACAAGGTCACCATCGCTTACCCGGAGATGGTCCCCTTCTTGGAGAACTCACCTCGGCGCGACCTCCGCGAGCAGCTGCGATTCAAGTTCAACACCGTCGCCATCGAGGACAACCGGAAGATTCTCGAAGAGGCGCTGAGACTCCGCCAGGAGATCGCCGAGGCCTTCGGCGAGCCCACGTGGGCTCATCACCGTCTCGAGCTGCGTATGGCGAAGACCCCGGAACGGGTCAAGGAGATGTACGGGGAACTGCAGGAGCCTTTGACCATCGCCGCCAAGGATGAGCTGGCTGAGGTCGCCAGGCTCCTCGAGGCCGACACGGGTGACAGCCGGGTCCAGCAGTGGGATTGGTCGTACTACGACACCTTGCAGCGCCGAACCGACTACGGCGTGGACAATTTCGAGGTCGCCGAGTACTTCCCGCTTCCTCAGGTGCTCGACGGGATGTTCGAGCTGACTTCGGAGATGTTCGGAATCACGTTCGCCGAGATCGACGACTTCGACAGCTGGCACCCCGACGTCCAGCTCTTCGCCATCCACGACGCCGACACGGGTGAGGAGATCTCCCGGTTCTACCTCGACTTGTTCCCCCGCCAGGGCAAATACGGGCACGCCGCCGAGTTCCCCCTCATCCGGAGCCGTGTGCTGGAAGACGGGACTTATCAGAACCCGATATGCGCCATGGTGGCGAACTTCACCAAGCCAACGAAGGACTCACCCTCGCTTCTCCAGCACTCCGACGTCGAGACTCTGTTCCACGAGTTCGGCCATGTCCTTCATCAGAACCTGGGACGCACCGAGCTGGCAACCTTCTCCGGCACCCAGACCGAGCGTGACTTCGTCGAGGCGCCCAGCCAGATCATGCAGCATTGGATCTGGCGTGCCGACGTCCTCGCTCGGTTCGCCCGGCACTACGAGACCGGAGAGCAGATCCCGACCGAGCTCGTCGATCAGCTCGTCGCCGCCCGCCAGCTCAACAAGGCGATGTTCCAGCTTCGCCAGATGCAGTATGGGTGGTGGGATCAAGAGCTCCACGCCGGGGGCGACCGCGACCTGGATTCGATCTATGCGGCCGGGTCGGAGATCTCGATGCTTCCTCCGCATGAGGGCACGTTCTCCCTCGCCTCGTTCGGTCACATCATGAGCGGCTACGACGCCAGCTACTACGGATACATGTGGGCGGAGGTGTTCGGTGACGACATGTTCTCTCGCTTCGAGAGCGAGGGGGTGACCAATCCCGAGGTCGGGAGGGCGTACCGTGAGGCGGTGCTTTCCCGGGGTGGGGCTTTGGACGCGGACGACATGCTTGTAGACTTTCTGGGAAGAGAACCCAACAATGAGGCGTTCCTCAGAAAGCTGGGTATACCGGGAACCGGGTGAGGCGGTTCCGACGTCTATACCCCAGAGGCTTTTACCCCCTATTAGCGTTCCGGCACGCACAATTTGAGTGCAGGATCAAGGCCGAAGGAGGTCTTGGCCAGGGTCAGGCAAGAGGCCTGAGACCCCAATAATTTCAAGAAGTGCCGGCCCAGACACCAGGAGGGCCAACATGACAGACACAGTAAGAGGTGCAGCGATCAAGGGAATGACCCGCCCATCGAAGCGATTTGCCCGCGGCCGCGTGTGCGCCAAGAAGGATTGCGAGACGAGGCTCAGCCAGTACAACAAGGCCGAGTATTGCCACGCCCATGCCCCGATCAAGTTCCCGCGTGTCCGCGGGAAGATCGTCGACGGCGAGGACTGATCGCAACGACAAACCACCTATTCGAAGGCCTCCGACCCGCCAGGGTCGGGGGTCTTCTCGGTCACCGGGGAACCCATATCCGTTTCTGTGTCGATTAACCCGTCTGTGAGACGGGTTAATCGACACAGAAGGGTGCGAACCTTCTAGTCAACTGGAAGGTTTTCGTGCTAGAATCCTCGTATGAAGATCGGACAGTTGGCCGAGGAGACCGGGGTCTCCGCCAAGGCGATCCGCTACTACGAGGAGATCGGGGTGCTGCCTCCGGCCCGGCGGGAATCAAACGGTTATCGCACCTTTGACACCGCGGCCGCCGACAGGATCTCGTTCATACAGGACGCCCAGTCGGCGGGAATGTCCCTGCTGGAGATCCAGTTGATCCTCGACCTGCGTGATCACGCCGAACCCACATGCGGTCATGTCATCGCGACTCTGGAATCCCATCTGGAGGAGGTCGACAGGCAGATGGCCGACCTGCGGCGAACACGTGAGCGGCTGACCGAGATCATCCAACGGGCGCGATCGCTCGACCCGGCCGAATGCGACAACCCAAACCGATGCCAGACCA
>DASUUP010000362.1:0-4893 GCA_036373995.1 Acidimicrobiia bacterium | reverse complement strand
CGGGGACGGCCAGGATGGTCACGGGCTCGGCCCGAGCGAAACACGGGCGTTGGTAGAGAGACTCATCGAGATCGGCTACACAGATCCGAGGGTCGACACGATCAAGACCGGCTGGCGACACGAGTACTTCGTGGTATCCGCCAGCAATCCCGCCTGAACCAACGCTCCCTTCCAGTCATGCGCATTCGACGCATTTGGTGGCAGCCGGTCTCACTTCGAGCCGAGCCTTCGGGATGTCGCGACCACAATTCTCGCAGCTGCCGTAGTCACCCGCGTCGAGCCTTTGCAGCGCATGGTCGATCTCGGCGATCGAAGCAGCGATCGAACGTGCCGTCGCAGTGGTCGCCAGCCTCTCTACGGCCTCGGTGGTGCCGTCACCCACACGCTTGCCGAACGAGACCGATGCCGGGTCCGAAGGTGGGGCGGTGAGACGCTCGAGTTCCGCAGTCAAGGCACTCCGGCGCTCGGCGAGAAGATGTTTCACCTCGTTAGCGCTCATCGGGGCCAGCGTAGGACCCTTTTGCCCGGGGCCGGAGCGCTAGCTTCCGGTCCTCCCTGAAAGGTGGTCTCATGGAACGAACCCTTGTGACAATCCACATTCTGTCAGCGGCGGTGTGGATCGGGACCGGAGTGTTCTTCATGTACGCGGGTCCTAGGTTCAGAAGTATTGGTGGGCCGGCCGTCGCTGGTTGGATCCAGGTCGCGCTAGGAGCGATTCCTCGCTTCGTGTCGCCGGCAGCCCTTCTGACGGTCCTGTCGGGAATCGCCCTGGTCATGCTGGAGGAGGCTTGGGGGTGGGGCGATCAATTCGTCTGGATCGGCCTGGCGGTCTTCGTGGTGGTCTTGTCCATAGGAATCGGTTGGAGTGCCCCCAACATGCGTCGAGCCCTGGCCGCCCTGGAGACAAAGGACATGCCCACGGTCGGGGCCTCCATGAAGAGGGTGGCCACCGGGGGGCTGGTGATCGTCGCACTGCTGATGTTTGCCGAATTCGCCATGGTGTTCCGCCTTGGGGCCGGGTAGACCATCGTGGTGAGGGAGTCGGTCCATTCCCGCGACTCGCACAAACAGGACTGCAAGCTCGGGCCGTGACCGACCTACCGGTGTGACTCCCGGTCGGCTTCGTCTACCTCGAGGATGGCACACATGGTTCTGGCCAGTTGGGCCATCGCCATTGCGGTTTCCGGGTCTAGCTCGCCCTTCTCCACCTGGCGCATGGCCTTGTCCAGCCGACCGTAGATCCGATTGAGACGGGCGGTGGCATCTCGCTTCAGCTGTGCCCTCGCCTGCTGGGCGGCTTGGTACTTGTCCTCGAAGGCACGCTTGGGATCGTGGGGATAACAGAACCCCGACTCGGTCAGGATCGGCGACTCGCAACGGCGCCCGTCACCTCGAATCGCCGGGCAACCCGGCGAAGCTGCCAGGTCTTCGATTTCCGGCGGCGACGACTCGGCTTCAGAGATGGCCGGGATCTCCTGAAGCAGTTCGACAGCGCCGTCCTCGTCGAACGATTCGGAGCCGATCTCAGGATCTTGCGGCAGGTGGCTCGGAGCCGGCACCGAATCGCCGAACTCCTCGGCCTGCTTGCTCGGGCTGGCCGGCTCGTCAGAGACCGGCTGGACTGAAGTGGGCGGGGCCGACGACTCCGAACCGTTCCAGATCCGATCCAGCATCGATCGAAAGGCGGAGCGAGCCCGGGGACGGCGGGAGACCCGCTCGATGGTGGGCACACCCGAGTAGGCGAATGCGATGGTGTCATCCGCAAGGAACCGCAAGGCCTCGCCGGCAACGGTGAGGTCGAAGACATCACCTTGCCTCACGACGTCGACCACTTCCAACGGCCACGCTCCCAAGCCGCCGCCATCGGACTCCACAGCCAGATGGTGTTCCGCGACATCGAGGTTGACCCTCAGTCCGGCGCCGGCTTCACCCGGCAGCAAGAGCTGGCCTTTGAACTGCATCAGATCCTCCACGGGTGATCTTCGGTAATTCGTAGGTGATTCTTGAATAACTGCCAGATCGAGCCGTCGGCCCGGGAAGGCTCCCCAGAGGCGATGCGGGACGGTCAGTCATCTGAATCATCGACCGGCCCTTCCCACGACCACTTCGGGAGTGACGCCCCGTCCGGCACGGTGTCCGGCGACTCCGGATGCTGCGCCATGCGGGCTGTCGACCACTCGAAGTAGTCGTGGAGGGCACTGCGCAGTCGCGCATCGGTGATTCCCATGTCGCTCATTGCCTCGTCGAAGCAGGCGACGGCGCGACGATCCATCTCGACGTGTTCCCCGTTGCCGGCGTGAAGTCGGAGCACGTGGGTCTCATCGGCGATCGTGTCGGTATAGGTGCTGGGCCCACCGAGCGCCTCGCCCCAGTAGGCGGCGAGCCGCTGCAGGTGGTCGGGATGCTGGCCCGGGTGCGAGAAGGGATGCGCCATGACCGGATCGGCCAGTCCCTCATCATGGTCGGCCGTGGTGCGATCCCCAATTGAAAGGATGCGCCATGCACTTCCCGGAGCATCGAGCACATGTCCGGGGCTGGAGGTCATCCTCGACGGTCACGAGCCCCGTGTCCGGCAGAATCGATTCGCTCAAACCGCAGCACTCCGACGGCCAAATCCGTCACTCGTCGGGGTCTCGTGGTGGCCTCTTTGTCACCTGTTGCATCTCGGTGGTGGTCGGAAAGGACCTGTTCCATCCTGATCGGTCGATGACCCTCTGGGTTATCAGACGCCACGCGTTGGGCTCCGACGGGGGAACATCACGGAGCAACTCGGGCACCAGCTTGGCCCATCCGACGGCACGAAGCGCCAACACCATCACCGCCCCTGTGATGGCAACGATTCCCACTGCCGCCAGCATCACCACGGCCCGGGGGAGGTGCAGCTCGAAGAAGCCTCGCAAGAGTGGTGCCGCCATGACCAAGACCAAAGAGGCTGTCATCGCGCCTATCAGCCCCTTCTTCCAGGGCACCAGAGGGCGGGCGACGATGGCCAAAGCGAACAGTCCGATCGCCGCCAGGATCAGCGTCGCGGTGGTCCGCGACTCGGTGATGGTCGACCCTTCGGCGTCGGCGAGCCAGTAGCCGGCGAAGGTAGCGAGCGTGGCCACCAGCCCCACGGGCAGTGCGAACTTGAGCACCCTGGCCACAAACCCGGGCCGGGCCCGGCGTCGCGAGGGAGCGAGGGCGAGGAAGAAGGCGGGGATCCCAACGGTGAAACTCCCGACCAGAGTGAGGTGGCGGGGCAGGAACGGGAAGGGAAGGCTCGACAACACGATCGCCAGAGACAACCCGAGGGCATAGACGGCACTGGTTATGAACAGGTTCGCCACCCGCTCGATGTTGGACGTGACCCTTCTTCCCTCCCCCACGATGGATGGGATGGTGGCGAAGCGGCCGTCTAACAGCACCAGTTGCGCCACCGCCCGCGAAGCGGGCGCTCCGCTGCCGATGGCGATGCCGATGTCGGAGTCCTTCAAGGCGAGCACGTCGTTGACCCCGTCGCCCGTCATCGCGACCACATGGCCACGAGATTGCAGTGCCCGAACCATGGCCCGCTTCTGAGCGGGATCGACCCGCCCGAACACACTGCCCTCTTCCATGAGATCCGCCAACTCCTCAGGGTCTTTGGGTAGCAGCCGGGCATCGATCGGGTTGGCCCAGCCTTCGATGCCGATCTGACCGGCGATGGCGGCCACGGTGTCGGGATGGTCGCCCGAGATCACCTTGACTCGTACCCCCTGCTGGGCGAAGTATTGGAGAGTCTCGGCCGCATCGGTCCGCACCTGATCAGCCAGCACGACCAAACCCACCGACTCGAGGCCGCGGGGAAGCCGAGAGTCCTGAAGAGGTTCCGGGCTGGTTGACACCAGCACGGTGCGCGCCCCGTCGGCGGCCAACTCGGCGACGACTTCTTTCACCTGCTCATCGACGGGTGCTACGACGTCGGGTGCGCCGAGTACCCACGTCTCCCCGCCGGAGAAAGTGACCCCGCTCCACTTGCGAGCCGACGAGAAGGGGACCGTGGTCTGGACTCCCCAGCCCGGATCTTCGGGATAGGCGGCTCCTATCGCAGCCATCGTCACGTTGGGATGAGCTTCGGCAGCGGCCAGGGCAGCGAGGGCCGGGGCAGGATCGCGCTCAGAGAAGAGGACGAGCCGCTCGACGGCGAGTCGGCCTTCGGTGAGCGTGCCCGTCTTGTCGAAACAGACCGTGTCCACCCGGGCCAGACCTTCGATCGCGGGGAGCTCCTGGACCAAGACGTTGCGCTGCCCGAGCCTGATCACACCCACCGCAAAGGCGACCGAGGCCAAGAGCACCAGTCCCTGGGGGACCATCGCCACCCCGGCGGCGACGGCTCCGCCGAGCCCTTCGATGAAAGTCCCGCCGGCGCGTGTCGCGCTCCAGATGATGAGAGCCCCGACCGGGACGACGATCCAACTGACCACACCGAGAATGAAATCCATTCCTTCACGCAGCTCGGAACGGACCAACTCGAAGCGCTTGGCGGCATGGGCGAGCTTGGCCGCGTAGGCATCGTCTCCAACCTTCGTGGCCCGGTAGCGGCCCGAACCGGCCGAGACGAAGCTCCCCGAGAGACACTTGTTGCCGGGCTCCTTGCGGACCGGGTCGGACTCTCCGGTGAGCAGCGACTCGTCGATCTCGAGATTCGACTCCGAAACCACTTCGCCGTCGACCACGAGCTGATCGCCGGGACGGAGATCGATCAGGTCGTCGACCACCACGCGGTCGATTGGCTGCTCGATCACCTTCCCTGAGCGGACCACTCTCACTTTCGGAGCCGCCACCACCTCGAGACGGTCCAGGGTCTTCTTGGCGCGGAGCTCCTGAACGATCCCAATCGCCGAGTTGGTGACGAGGACGATCCCAAAGAGG
>DASUUP010000361.1:0-2477 GCA_036373995.1 Acidimicrobiia bacterium | reverse complement strand
CTGGTCGAACTGAACCCTCTCTTTGGAGTAGGCGAGGGCGGTCTCGTAGCAGTCCCGGGCCGAGCCCATGGCCCCGAAGGCAATCCCGAACCGGGCCTCGTTGAGGCACGACAACGGCCCGCGTATCGACGCCACTCCAGGCAGAACGAAGTCGTCAGGGACCCTGACATCGGCAAAGGCCAGTTCCGAGGTGACCGAAGCACGCAACGACGCCTTTTTCTTGATGTCATGAGACGTGAAACCGGGGGTGTCGGTGGGGACGATGAACCCGCGAACTCCGTCGTCGGTCCGGGCCCAGACGATTGCGATGTCGGCGACAGAGCCGTTGGTGATCCACATCTTGGACCCGTTGATGATCCAGTCGGACCCGTCTCGCCGGGCGGATGTGCGCATTGCGGCGGGATCTGAGCCGGAGTCGGGCTCGGTGAGGCCAAAGCAGCCGATGACCTCGCCTTTAGCCATGCGGGGCAGCCAGGTCTGCTTCTGCTCCTCGGACCCGAATTTCCAGATGGGGAACATCGCCAGCGAGCCTTGGACTGAGACAAACGACCGGATCCCTGAGTCTCCCGCCTCCAATTCGAGGCTAGCGAGACCATACGACGTCGCGGATGTCCCGGCGCACCCGTATCCCTCGAGATGCATGCCCAGCATCCCTAGCTCGCCGAACTTGCGGGCCAGGTCCTCATGAGGGATCACGCCTTCATCCCACCAGCCGGCGACGTTCGGCTTGATCTCTTTGTCGACGAAGTCACGAACGGTATCGCGTAGCAACCTCTCCTCCTCGCTCAGCAGCGAGGAGATGCCGAGAAAGTCGTGGGGGTCTGGCCGATCGAAAGAGATCTCGCTCATGTGGGCACGATGCTATCGGCCCGAAGCGAGTTTCACCCAGCCAGGGTCTTCTCGGCCAGGTCTTTGCGATATCGAGCGAGCTTGGTGGTCAGCTCCTCGTCACCGATCGCCAGGATCGCCACCGCGAGCAGGGCGGCGTTGGTCGCCCCGTCGATGGCGACGGTGGCCACGGGAATCCCTGTGGGCATCTGCACGGTGGCGAGGAGGGCATCCATGCCATCCAGGCCGGCGTTGATGGGGACACCAATGACTGGGAGGAGGGATTTCGCCGCCATCACCCCACCGAGATGCGCCGCTTTCCCGGCACCGGCGATGATCACGCTGAATCCACTTGCCGCCGCCCTGTCCGCGAAGGATATGGCCTCGTCCGGGGTCTTGTGTGCAGAGAGGACCCGGGTTTCGTGCTCGATGCCGAACTGGTCGAGCATCTGGGCGGCCTTCTCCATGATCGGCCGGTCCGAACCCGACCCCATGACGATTGCAACTTTGTGAGCCATTCGCGGACGGTAACCGAAGCAGGTGACACGAGATTCTCAAACTCGGACTCGTGTTCAGACCGCGATGTCGCGTCGGTACTGCATTCCCGGCCAGCTGATCTTCTCGGCCGCTTCGTAGGCGCGGTCGCGCGCCATGTCCAGGTCGTCGCCCAGACCGACCACGCTCAGTACCCGGCCACCGTCGACGAAGAGCTTCTTTCCTTCGGTCACTGTGCCGGCGTGGAACACGATCACGTCTTCACCGAGCCCGCCATCGAGCCCACGGATTTCTGCGCCTTTCTGCGGAGCGGTGGGGTAGCCGTCGGCGGCGAGTACCACGTTGACCGTGAAGTGGTCAGACCAGCAGGGTTCCGATCCCTCGAGCACATCGAGCAGATCGTTGCTCATCCGAGGCAGGATGGCCTGGGTTTCCGGGTCGCCGAGTCGAACGTTGAACTCGAGGACCTTGGGTCCTTCTTCGGTGAGCACTAATCCGGCATAGAGGAAGCCGGTGAATGGGGTGCCGGCCTCTCTCATTCTCGCGAGGGTTGGCTTGACCACAGACCTCATAGTGTCGGCGACCAAACCCGGAGGCAGGTCACCCACAGGCGAGTAGGAGCCCATCCCACCGGTGTTCGGGCCCTCGTCGCCCTCGAGAAGACGCTTGTAGTCACGAGCCGGTTCCAACGGCACAGCCCCCGACTCGGTGCAGACGGCAAAGACGCTGACCTCGGGGCCTTCGAGAAACTCCTCGACGACTACCGGGCCCGACTCGATCCAGTGGTCGACCCAGGATATGGCGTCGGTCCTCGACTCGGTGACGAGTACCCCTTTGCCCGCGGCGAGACCGTCGGCCTTCACGACGTAGGGCCCGGCAGAGTACCCAATGTGGTCCCTGGCTGCGGCGGGGTCGGTGAAGCTCTTCGCTCCTGCAGTCGGCACGCCGGCCCGCATCATCACATCTTTGGCGAAGGCCTTGGACGATTCGAGACGGGCGGCGGCGCGGGTGGGGCCGAAGACCGGTATTCCGAGACGGGCGATGGCATCGGTCACGCCGGCGGCGAGCGGCGCCTCGGGGCCGACCACGACCAGGTCGACTCGCTGAATTCGGGCCATGGCCGCGATGGCTCCCGCATCGGCCACATCGATCCC
>DASUUP010000360.1:0-4684 GCA_036373995.1 Acidimicrobiia bacterium | reverse complement strand
AGAAGGAAGACGACGGGCTGCTGTACAACACCGCAGCAGTGATCGACGCCGACGGCACCTACCTGGGCAAGTCCCGCAAGACCCACATTCCCCACGTGAAGGGGTTCTGGGAGAAGTTCTACTTCCGTCCCGGCAACACCGGATATCCGGTGTTCGACACCGCTGTGGGCAGGGTCGGCGTGTACATCTGCTACGACCGCCATTTCCCCGAGGGCTGGCGCGCTCTGGGGCTGGCCGGCGCCAAGATCGTCTTCAACCCCTCGGCAACGAGCCGGGGTCTCTCCATGTACCTGTGGAACCTGGAGCAGCCGGCGGCCGCGGTTGCCAACGAGTACTTCATCGCGGCCATCAACCGGGTGGGCAAGGAGGAGTACGGAGACAACGACTTCTACGGCTCGTCCTACTTCGTCGACCCCAGAGGCCAGATGGTCGGAGATGCCGCTTCGGACACCGACGAAGAAGTGATCATCCGCGATCTCGATCTCGACCTGATCGACGATGTGCGCAAGACGTGGGCTTTCTACCGCGATCGTCGTCCCGACGCTTACGACAGCCTCGTCGCCCCCTAGATCGGAATGGGGAAGCACTCCGAGCTGCTGGCCAGACACAAAGAGGTCTTGCCGTCCTGGATGGCGCTGTACTACAGCGAGCCGATAGCCCTCGTCGATGGGGAGGGCCGCAGGGTCACCGATGCCGAGGGAAACGAGTACCTCGACTTCTTCGGCGGGATCCTCACAACGATGTCGGGTTACCGGGTTCCCGAGGTCGTCGATGCGATCAAGGCCCAGGCCGATCGCATGCTGCACACCTCGACTCTCTATCTCATCGAGTCCCAGATCGAGTTGGCCGAGAAGATCGCCGGGCTGAGCGGGATCCCCGACGCCAAGGTGTTCTTCACCAATTCGGGCACGGAGGCCAATGACACCGCCCTGATGCTGGCGACCCAATACCGGAAGTCCAATCAGATCCTCGCCCTGCGCGGCAGCTACCACGGCAAGTCACACTCGGCGGTAGCTATCACTGGGCAAAAGGCGTGGTCTGCCACCAGCCTCAGCCCGTTCAACGTGACCTACGTCCATGGGGGCTACAAGCTGCGCAGCCCCTTCGGCCATCTCGCCGACGACGACTTCATCGCCGCCTGTGTCGCCGACCTGCGCGACATGCTCGACATCGCCACCGCCGGAGACGTGGCGGCGATGATCGCCGAGCCCATTCAGGGGGTCGGGGGCTTCGCCACGCCACCCGACGGCTTCTTCGGTGCGATGAAAGAGGTGCTGGACGAAAACGGGATCCTGTTCATAACGGACGAAGTGCAGACCGGTTGGGGTCGCACCGGAGAGCACTTTTGGGGCTATCAGGCGCACGACGTCACGCCCGACCTGCTCACATTCGCCAAAGGCCTGGGCAACGGTCTGGCGATGGCCGGCGTCGTGGCCCGTGCTGAGATCATGGACTGTTTGAAGGCAAACTCGATCTCGACCTTCGGTGGAAACCCGCTGGCCACGGCGGGTGCACTTGCGAATCTCAACTACGTGCTCGAGAACGATCTGCAGACCAACGCCCACAAGGTGGGAAACCAACTGATGAACGGAATCCACCGCATCGCCGACGAGGTGCCCGAGATCGTCGAGGTCCGTGGCAAAGGCTTGATGATCGGCGTCGAGTTCGGTGATCCCACCGACCTGACACCGAATGTGGCCATGACCGCAGCCGTGATGGAAGAGGCCAAAGCAGGAGGCCTCTTGATCGGCAAAGGCGGGCTCCACGGCAACACCCTGCGCATCGCCCCTCCTCTCACCATCACCGAAGAGGAGGCCGAAGAGGGGCTCGAGAAGCTGAAGAACGCGATCAACCGGGCCAGTGGCGCGGCGAAATAATGACTCGGAGACACCGCGCCCCTATTTCACAGACACACCACAGAGAGGAGAAGTCATGACCAAGACGCTCATCAAAGGTGGAACCGTCGTCACCGCCATCGACCAGATGGAGGCCGATGTCCTCGTCGATGGGGACAAGGTGGTCGCCTTGCTCGGCCGGGAGCACACGGTCGAGCCCGACGAGGTGGTCGACGCCACCGGAAAGCTGGTGATCCCTGGCGGGATCGATGTGCACACACACATGGAGCTCCCATTCGGAGGGACGTTTGCCGCCGACACGTTCGAGACGGGAACCCGTGCCGCGGCATGGGGAGGGACCACCACGATCATCGACTTCGCGGTCCAGACGGTGGGTCAGTCGGCCATGGATGGCTGGGAAGCGTGGATGGACAAGGCCCGGGGCAACTGTGCAATCGACTACGGCTTCCACATGATCACCGGCGACATCAACGATCAGACCCTGAAGGAGATGGAGCTGTTGAGCCGCGAGGGTGTAACCAGCTTCAAGATGTTCATGGCGTACCCGGGTGTCTTCTACTCCGACGACGGACAGATCCTGCGAGCGATGCAGAAGGCGGCCGAGGACGGCTCCACCATCTGCATGCACGCCGAGAACGGGATCGCTATCGACGTCCTGGTGGGTCAGGCCCTCGAGCGTGGTGAGACCGACCCCATCTACCACGGCATCGTGCGCAAGTCGATCCTCGAAGGCGAGGCGACTCATCGGGCGATCAAGCTCGCCGAGTTGACCGGGGTTCAGTTGTACATCGTCCACCTATCAGCCCAGGAGGCTCTCGACGAGGTCATCCAAGCTCGGGACCAGGGCTTGAACGTCTACGCCGAGACCTGCCCGCAGTATCTGTTCCTGTCACTCGAGAACCTGGGCAATGGGTTCGATGGAGCGAAGTACGTCTGTTCACCACCTCTTCGGGACGAGGAGGCCGGCCATCAGAAGCGGCTCTGGCAGGGCTTGCGCACCAACGACCTCCAGATCGTCTCCACCGATCATTGCCCCTTCTGCATGGGTGACCACCACACGTTCGGCACCCAGAAGCAGCTGGGCAAAGACGATTTCTCCAAGATCCCCAACGGGATGCCGGGGGTCGAGCCGCGCATGGTTCTCATGTACAACGGTGGAGTCGTCGAGGGGCGTATCAACCTCAACCGCTTCGTCGAGATCACTGCCACGACTCCCGCCAAGATGTTCGGGATGTACCCGAAGAAGGGGACGATCGCCGTCGGCTCCGACGCCGACATCGTCGTCTTCGACCCGGATGCCACCCAGACCCTCTCGGTGGAGACTCATCACATGGACGTCGACTACTCGGCCTATGAGGGCTGGGAGGTCAAGGGCAGGGTGGACACCGTGATCTCGAAGGGCAAGGTCATCATCGCCGACGACGATTATCTCGGCTCCCCCGGGGACGGCGAGTACCTCGTGCGTGGCACGAGCCAGTACGTGATCTAGTCGAGCACGCCCACTCGGGGCCGTAGACGGGACGGGCTCCATCCAGCTGAGTGCGGATCTCGAGGACCCCTCGTCGTCGCGATGTTGTCACGAGCTGGGCGATGACCGCAACGAAGACGAGGTCGAAGGAGAGCCAGCGGCGGCAATTCGCTAACTTCCTCTCATGGACTTCGGGGTAGTTCTTCAAACCGACCCACCTGCAAGCAAGGTGGTGGAGCTGGCCAAGATGGCCGAGGGTCTCGGGTTCTCTCACGGGTGGACGTTTGACAGCCATGTGCTGTGGCAGGAGCCATACGTGATCTACTCGCAGATGCTGGCCGAGACGGATCACATGGTCGTCGGGCCAATGGTGACCAACCCTGGGACCCGAGACTCGACGGTCCTCGCCTCGCTTTTTGCGACTCTGAACGAGATGTTTGGCGAGCGGACGATCTGCGGGATGGGTCGGGGGGACTCGGCTCTCCGATACATCGGGAAGAAGCCGAAGACCTTGGCCTCCATGGTGGAGTCGATGCGGGTGATCAAAGGGCTGGTTGCCGGTGAGGAGGTCGATTACGAGGGTCAGATGATCTCAATCCCGTGGATCGAGACTGGATGGGATCTTCCGATGTGGGTGGCGGGATACGGCCCCAAGGCGCTGCAAACCATCGGGACACATGCCGACGGGTTCATCCTGCAACTGGCGGATCCTCAGATTCTGGAATGGACGATGGGTGCCGTCCGAGACGCCGCTCGGGAGGCGGGACGCGACCCCGACGAGATCACCATCTGCGTGGTGGCGCCGGCGTACGTCGGCGATGACATCGCCCACCAACGTGAGCAGCTGCGCTGGTTCGGCGGCATGGTGGGAAACCACGTCGCCGACATGGTGAAGAGATATGGCGAGGACACCACCAAGGTTCCCAAAGTGCTCTCCGACTACATCAGGGCTCGGGAGGGCTATGACTACGACCATCACGGCAAAGCGGACAATCCGTCGACCGATTTCGTCCCCGACGAGATCGTCGACCGGTTCTGTGTCCTCGGGACCGCCCAACAACACGTCGAGAAGCTCACCCTCCTAAAGGAGATGGGGGTCGACCATTTCGGGATCTATCTGATGCACGATGACCGGGAGGGAACACTCCGGGCCTATGGCGAGCATGTGATCCCGGCGGTCAGCGGCTGACGTTCTCGGCCATGCGCGTCAGGAGCTCGCGGACCCTGTGAGCCGACGTCGGCTCTATCCTCGCCTCATGTCGCGGCGCTTTCGTCTGGTCGACGTCTTCGGGTTGGAGCCGCTCACCGGAAATCCACTTGCGGTCGTAATCGATTCAGACGGCCTCGTCTCCGACGAGAT
>DASUUP010000359.1:0-8671 GCA_036373995.1 Acidimicrobiia bacterium | reverse complement strand
GAGAACGAACGGCACTTCCCGGATCGGCTGTTCGAGGATGTCATCGAGAGCGCCGGGCGGCGTCAGCCATCGGAAGCATGTGGCGCATCCGGTGGTGGGACCCCGTCGGGCCAGGCGGCGATGCACACACGGTTGCCGGCGCGATCGGAGAGTGTCCACCATCGAGGTGCTTCGGAGTCGTCGACGATTCGGCCACCGGCTGCAACCGCCGCGGCGAGGCGTTGCTCGGCATGCTCGCGAGCGACGGACACATCGAGGTGCATCGCGTGCCGGAGCGGTCTCGTGGAATTCAGCTCCTGCATCCAAACGGTGGATCCGTGGCCGAGCGGGTCAACTGCGTTGTCGTCGGCCAGCGGCGCGTAGCCGAGCACCGTCCGCCAAAAGCCAACGTCGACTGCCTCGGGCTGTGCCGCGATGGCAAGCTGCACCTCCTGCACTGCGCTCCGGTCGGGAGTGGCGCCATTGGTCAAAGCGATTGCTGACACGGCGCGCGCAACCTCAACGTGTCGCGGCTCGAGCTGCCAGACGTCTCGGGTGAGCCGCACGGTGAGGCGGTCGGATGCGACCGTCATCAGAATGCCTGGCTCTACTCCCGGAACGCCCGCCACTGCCTCCGCCAACCGCGCTGCCTCGACCAAGGATGCCACTCTGAACACCGCCGTCGCACCGCCGTGCAGCACCACCCAGTCATCGACACCATCCGCGCCGAGGAACTCCCTCCAACCCTGTTCGCTCATGCCATACCTCCAACCCAGACGCTAACTCGGGATGGGGGTGTGCGACTCGCTGTCTGTGGGTTGGCCGCCTCTGTTCCAGCACCAACCGCTTCGGGCAGGCTCCGCTCCACATAGCGCCGATCAACAGACCTCGGGCGATTCCGCCCATATCCGATACCGCCTGAGATCGGCACCTCCAGGGCGGTCCTACCACTACGGGCTGGGCCGAGACGCTCGGCCCGCCTCCGGCCTAGCCTTGTCAAAGGATCAGCAAGCATCGCCACTGAATCCAACCGTATCGAAGGAGGACCTGTCTTTGACCACTGTGAAGGAAGAGCCAAACCTGGTGCCCCTCTGCCCGCACTGCGACGCACAGCTCGATGAGGTTCGTGCACGGAAGGTCTCTGCGGTTGGTACCACGAGCTTCCTCTTCGGGAAGCGATACATCTATGCCTGCGCTTCGTGTAACAGGGCGCTTGGCATATCGCACCGGAAGGGTTTCTGGGCCGGGTAGGGCGAAGCCCTCGACAGCGCGAGATCGGCACCTCCCTCACTGCAGATCGCAAGGACGGACTTAGAACCCCACGCAGACCAACGATTCTGGAGCACAATCGCACATATTGACACCGTCCGCTATGGGCACGTATGCGCTCGGGCCGCAGTGAGCCGCTATCCCTCGGGCCGACCGTGCCATGTGACGTGGAATAGCTTCCATTCGCCTCGTGCCTTGACTATGTGCAGAAAGTCGACCCACCGGCACGAATAAACGCGAACGGATGCGATGCTCTCAGAGATGGCGTCGATAATGACTTCGGTTTCGCAGTCCGACATCTGTGAAATGGCGGAGTACTCGACCATCGTGCGCGGGCTAAGTACGACAAGCTCGTCGATGCCGGTGTCTTCGTCGGTCACATACCGGCGTTTGATGCACTCAGGGTGATATGCCCGGGCATGACGTTCGGGGTCGCCCTCGATGTATCCCTCGATGTAGTCGAGGGCGGCTTCCATGACGCCGTCGATGTCATCTTGCGGTGCGATGAGTTCGGGCGGTGCGAGAGCCATGACAGAGTTCTCCCTTTCCAGTTGTGGTGGATGTGGTGCACCCTGACGTCCAGGACCCTATTGGCCTGCGAGGGCCGGTGCATGGCACGGCCGTCACTGAAGGTGGGCGCCGTTTCATGCAGTGCACCTGTGTGGAGAATCTCGAATCCGCAGAATCCGCTGAGGAAGTGTGGCCCGATCAGGTTGATCGAATCCTACGTCCTGGTAGACGGCTCGGCCGATGCAGGAGTCTGGAATGCGAGAACGAGTAGAGCCGCCATCGATATCCCGAACACCAGGTTCGTAATGATGGGAAGTCCCTCTCTTGTCGGAAGCCGCTGCGTGGACAGCTTCCTGTGACGACGTCAACACTTGATCAATACGATCCTCGAATGGACCTGCGCTTGTTCGGCCGGTTTCTAGCGGTGCGCGACGAGGAAGTCTTGGACCTGGGGAGTATCGGACAGAAGGCTGTGCTGGCCGTGCTGGCCCTCCACGCCGGTCGGTTGATAACGATCAATCGGTTGATCGAGTTGCTATGGGGTGAGGAACCGCCGAAGCAGGCGGTGCACACGATCCGTGTGTACGTGTCGCGCTTACGATCGGTCCTGGAGCGCGATCCGACCCAACCGGAGCTTTTGCTCACCGAGTCGAGTGGCTACCGGCTGACTGTCGGAGTGGAGTCGGTGGATGCGTTGCGTTTCGAACAACTCGCCGCCCAGGCGCAAGCAACGAGCGGCCAAGAGGACCCAGGTCGTCTGGTGGGGATGGCCGAGGAGGCATTTCGACTCTGGAGTGACGAACCGCTCGCCGAGTTCTCCGGCCATGAGTTCGCCGAGGAGGCTCGTCGGCGACTTGACCTAATAAGGGCCGACCTCACCGAGACATGGGCTGAAGCCCGTCTCGCTTTGGGAGGGGAAGGCGGGATAGTCGAGCGCCTCCAAGGGCTCCTTGTCCAGGATCCATATCGGGAACGTGCCTGGGAGTTGCTTGCTCTGGCCCAGTATCGGGGAGGCCGACAGACTGAGGCGTTGAGGACGTTGCGCCAGGCCAGGGCCGAATTGGAGGGAATCGGTCTGGAGCCGGGTCGGTCGCTGGGGCGCCTGGAAGAAGCCATCTTCCAACATGACGTCTCTCTGCTGCTCCCGCCGCGGCCTGGTGTTCACAATCTCCCACTTCCCATGGACCGGTTCGTGGGGCGACATGGAGAGATGGAACAGCTACGCCGGCTTCTCGACCAATACCGCCTGGTTACGGTCACCGGGCCGGGAGGTTCCGGCAAGACGCGCTTAGCTGTGGAGATGGCCAGAACAGAGCTCGCCAACTATCCCGAGGGGGTGTGGATGGTGGACCTCGCTCCAATCGAGGAAGATCAGCTGGTCGCCTCCATTATGGAGGCTCTGGATACCTCCCCCGGGAGGGGACTCGGAGACATCCGGGACTTGATTGGACATCTCAAGGGACGGAATCTGCTGCTCCTCCTGGACAATGCCGAGCATCTGATAGGTGAGGTCGCTGGTTTTGTCGTGAAGGTTCTCGAGAACTGTTCGGGGATTCAAGTCCTCACCACGAGTCGTGAGTCGTTGCGGGTACCAGGGGAGGCCACATACTCGATCGGACCTCTGCGGGCGCCCGGAGCGGACGTGTCATCAGCAGTCGAGCTCGCTGAATACGACGCTGTGGCTTTGCTACGCGAACGGGCTGGCTCGCGAGGTGAACCTTTGGAGGAAAATGAAGAGACAGTCCGGTACATGGCCTCCATCGCCCGCCGGCTCGACGGAATCCCGCTTGCGATCGAACTCGCCGCCACGCGATTGGCAGCCGTTCCGATCGCAGATCTGTCACGGCGCATTGACGACGTGTTCAGCTCTCTAGGGGTCGGTCTCCGAACCGTTCTTCCCAGACACCGAACTCTTCGCGCCACCTTCGACTGGAGCTACCAACTCCTAACTCCGACTGAGCGTGATGCTTTCGACGCCCTGTCGCTCTTCCGGGGCGACTTCGACCTCTCCGCTGCGGTTTCCGTGATCGGCGATACCGACGCTGACGTGTCCGTCGAGGCGCTGGTCAGCAAATCGATGCTCACACTGGTCTCCGGTCCCGAAACCAGGTATCGACTACTGGAGCCACTCCGCCAGTTCGGCGTAGAACGGCTTCAGGGGGATCGCCTGAGCCGAGCAACCGCACGTCGCGACCGGCATTTCTCCCGGGTCGGAGAGGAGCTATCCGGTGTGCGAGTCTCCGATGACCCCTCGCTTCAGGCCAGGTTCACCCGCGAGCGACGGCATCTCGAGTCGACCATCGAGCATCTCCTCGAAGAGGGTGCGGTGCAAGAGGCTGCTCGGCTGGCGGTCGGTTTGGGCGCCTACTGGATGCGTCTCGGCCTATACGAGAGAGGTATAAGCCTGTTCAAGAGTGTGCTCGCTCGGCGACCGAGGGACGATCTCAGTGAGTTGTTCTTGGGCCTGGCTTGGCTGCTCTCCCAGTCCGGCGAGTACGGCGAATGCGACCAGGTGATCGCCTCGGCTCGCGCAGCAGGCTGCGACATCGAGAACGTCGAATGGAACAACCTGAAAGGCTCCTTCGAAGGTGTGAGGGGTGATATGCGTTCCGCCATGGAGTATCTGACGAGAGGGGTGGAAAGCGCGAGAGAGCGAGAGACTGACCTTTTGCCCGCCCTGCTCATCAATCTATCGGCCGGAGCGGCGTGGATGGGTGCGGTGGAGCAATCAGCTCACTACGCCACTGAGGCGTCGGATGCCGCTCGCCGAATGTGGCACCGGCCTTCGGATCCCTTGATCTCCCTGCTGGAAGGGATCCAAGCCCGCATGAGTGGGGACCTCGAGCGGGCAGATCGCCAGCTGGAGCTCGCAGCTAGAGGCCTTTACATCTCTCGGTCAGACTTCCATCTCGGTCTCGCTTTGATCGAACGGGCCACGGCTGCGATGGAGGAAGGCGACATGGAGCGTGCCCAAGACCTGGTCGAGGAAGCCTTCGCCGTGGCGGTCCATCGCGATCGTGGCCCGCTGTTCATCAGGATGCGAGGCCAGGCAGTGTTGGCGCGGATCGCTTGGCATCAGGGGGATGAATACGCCGTCCGGCAGATGCTCACCGAGCTCATCGAAGGTTCACTGGCGTCGGGCGGTCGCATCGGTCTGGCCATGGCGGGGGACCTCGCCGCTGAAGTGGCCATGGTGAAGGGACAGGAGAAGCGAGCATCAGAGTTGTTGGCATCCACCTCGCTCCTCCGCCACCAGCTGGGGTTCGCCCGTGACTCCTATGAAGAACAGCGGTACCAACATCTCCACGCACGACTTCCCGAAACAAGCGGCGCCCACGCTGAGGCTCTATCCGCAATGATCGCCGACTTTCTCCACGAATCGGCTGATTCGGTGGGCGGCCGGCCGCTTCACACGACCAGTTGACTTCCGGACATCGGCTCACCGGTGGTAGATCAACTCCGATGCGAACCGCGACGTGCGTCGCCGACGCCTACGCCCGCGCTGTGCCCCCCGGATTCGCAGTTCCCGGATTGTGTTGACCTTCTGTTGACCTCCATCGAGCAGGGTGATCTCATCGACCCAGGAGAGAAAGGTCATGAGACGAAAGACGCTCCTAGCACTAATCGCTTCCCTCGCCCTATCCATCGGATTGCCAGCGAGCGCCCACTCCGGGCATGGTTCATGTGATGGGGGTTCCCCGGCAGCCTTTGAAGCGGGAATCCTGCCTGTGCCGCCCGGGCCAGACTTCGGAGAGTTCGTCAGTGGCATCGCCATCACCGGCGTACTGGGTGAGACCGTCACAGACATCCACGACGCCTTCTGCGACTAGTCCATAGCCATCATGCTCGAACTGAATCAACGAGTCGCTGTCGTCACCGGCGCCTCCCGAGGTCTCGGACGAAACATCGCATATGAGCTGGCACGAGGCGGCTGCCGAGTGGCACTGGTAGCTCGAGGCGCGGCTTCGCTCACAGCCACGGCTGAGGAGATCGAGACCGAGACCGGAACCCACTGTATGGCCATCCCCGCCGATGTCACCGAACCGGCAGACCGCAACGAAATCCTCAACCAGACCGAGCATCGGCTCGGTCCACCGGACATCCTCGTCAACGGTGCCGGCATCACGAAGGCCACAACATTTTCGGACGAGGAGGCGCGACGAATCGTCGCCACCAACCTCGAAGCACCGATCGAACTCACCCGTCTAGCCACCCACGCCATGGCGCAAAAGGGGCGGGGAGCCATCCTCAACATCGCCTCGGTAGCGGGAAAAGTCGGATTGCCGTTTGTGGCCGAGTACTCCGCCACCAAGGCCGGCTTGATCGCGTTCTCCAACTCTGTCCGAGAGGAGCTACGGGGAACCGGCGTAACGGTCACAGTGACTTCGCCAGGTTTTATGGTCGACGAGGGCATGTATGTCCCCTACCACACACCGCCCCCCTGGTATTTCGGCGCCAATCGATCTGCGGTCGTCGCCAGAAAGGCAGTCGAGGCGATGCGCCGAGGACGCTCCGATGTCATTCTCAACGCACGCCCCGTGCGTCCTCTCCTCGCTCTGGGGGCGATATCGGAACCCATCATGCGCTCAATGATGCGCATCCTCGGCACCACAGGCTTCATGCAGAGTCTGGCCGACAAGCGGCTCCCCTACTCGGACTCACCGGATCTGGTAGCGAGCTCCTCGAAACCGAAGGCGATGGCACCTCCATCAACCAATGACTCTTGACACCGCACGACCGACGGCCCAAATGACATAACCGACCGGGCGCACCAGCTGTGACCACCTCGTAACCCTCGCGTGGGCCGCACAGCTGCAACCGAGCCTGGTGTCCGCGAAATCTGCCCCGGCATGTGACCGACTTGCTCTTACTTGCTCCGGCCGAAAGTACGATCGAGGAGTGGAACCCGACACCCAGTACGCGAATATCGGGGACGGGCGGATCGCATATCAAGTGTTGGGCGAGGGGCCGCCCGATCTCGTGATGTCGAGCGGGACCTTCGGCAGCGTTGACCTCGATTGGGAGGATCCGATGGTTGCGGCCATGTACCGACGTCTGGCCTCCTTCAGTCGCTTGATTCGGTTCGACCGCCGGGGTTCGGGAGCTTCGGACCCACTCCCGCTTGACGCTTTACCCCCATGGGAGGCGTACGTCGAAGAGGTCGTCGCGGTTATGGACACGGTCGAGTCGGAACGGGCGACGGTGATGGGGATGTTCGATGCGGGACCGATGGCCGTCCTGTTCGTGGTGACGAAACCGGAACGAGCGGACGCCCTCATCTTGGCGAACACCTCACCGCGAGTCCTTCGATCGGATGATTACTCCATCGGCGCTGTTCTGGAGAGCGCTCAGAATGTAGTCAGCCAGGTGGTGGATACATGGGGGACCGAAGATCAGGCTCGGATGCAGGTGCCGAGTCGTGCCTCGGATGAGCGGTTTCGACGCTGGTTCGCTCGGTATACGAGGAGCATCGCGAGCCCGACCGCAATCCAGGCCTATCTGAGTGCGATGCTGGAAGCCGACGCGCGCTCGATCTTGCCTGCGGTTCGTGTTCCCACTCTGGTGCTCCACCGCACCGGTTACTCGCTGTTTCCGGTGGATCACGGCAGGTTTCTGGCTGACCGTATCGAGAACGCCCGGTTCGTTGAGATTCCAGGGTCGGACGGTCCCCTTCCATGGGAAAACGCCGATGTCGTTGTCGATGTCATCGAGGAGTTTGTGACAGGGGCGCCACGGAGATCCGAACCGTCCAGGGCTGTGTTGACAGTGTTGTTCACCGACATCGTGAAGTCCACCGAGCAGCTCGGACGGGTCGGAGACTGGCAATGGCGCCACGTCCTCGATCGCCACGACGAGACGTCGAGGAGATTGGTGGAGGCATTTGGGGGGAGAGTCGTGCAGACGACCGGCGACGGTGTTGTGGCCACATTCGAGGGTCCGGGGAAAGGAATTCGCGCCGCGTTCGCACTCCAGGACCATTTGAAGAGCATCGGGATCGACGTGCGTTCCGGACTTCACACCGGGGAGGTCGAGCTCCGTGATGGAGATGACATCGGCGGGATGGCAGTCCACATCGCAGCTCGAGTCATGGACGCTGCCGACGCGGGAGAGGTCCTGGTCTCTCGGACCGTACGCGATCTCACATTTGGATCTCGCGTTCGTCTCGAGGACCGGGGCGTGCACCGGCTGAAGGGGGTTTCCGGCGACTGGCAGCTATTCGCCGTCACAGACGCATGATCCGCGCCGAACTCGCTGCTGCCATGTCGGCGTCCGCGACAGCGGTACAGGGGTGACGGGTCGGCGGAGGAAGGTCTGAGCCATCGCCCGGGTCGTTCCGGTAGCAGGGAGGCGCGTCGGGGCATCCACAGCCAGCGGATGCTGACGCCACGAAGACGCCACTGGGATACATAACCAGGATGGTCTCTGCGGTGCCGACGCGCCCGGACAGAAACGCGTCGCCAGTCATCGACAGGTCGAGTCGATCTTTGGACGGCTTCTCCAAGGGTCGCAGGCTCCGCCCGGCGGACTCGTCGGACGAGACACACTCTGCTCCACCATCGAACGTTTTTCAGCAATCGAAGACCGACCAGCAGATTTGGTTGCGCAGCCGTTTTTCGTCGAGTACGAGTTCGCGAATCGCCGCCGGAGATGCTCGCGCTGCCACCGGCACTCGATCCGTCCGTTCTCGTCCTCGCCTTCCGGCGCAGCAGCACGTGCAGCCTTGACCGCATACGCGGCCCTCGGCGGAGCATCTCCACTCAGGTCATTTCGGCTCTTCTCAAGGGTTGACGCCTGCGTACTGCACCTTAAGGGTCTTGTGGGGCGGCCGTGGGGCTAACGACGTGAGACGTGGTGAGAGAGAGTGACTGTTACGCGACCCTGCCTGAGGGTATCGGTGAGGTCGGGCGCACGG
>DASUUP010000358.1:0-8671 GCA_036373995.1 Acidimicrobiia bacterium | reverse complement strand
CGGTTACCAGAGCCCAGATGGCCTCCTTCCTGATCCGGGCCATCGACCTCACCAATGGTGGCACCACCACCACAACCACCACCAACCCAACCACCAGCACCACCAGCACAACATCGACCACCAGTTCAACTACGACCACCACCAGCACGACTATCCCGTCTGACCCGTGGAGCACTGCTCCTACCGACATGCCCACCGGTTTGCTCGATTCCGGCTACGCCGTGCTCGGTGACTTTCTCTACCTCGCCGGTGGCAAGACGAGCCCAACCGGCCGGGTGACGACGTTCCTGCGGTACGACATGGTCAACAACACATGGGACACCTTGGAGAGCATCCCGGGCATGCCACGTGAGGATCCTGCCCTCGTCGCTCATGACGGCCTCATTTACATCTTCGGCGGTGCCACGACGGAGTTCAACAGTGGCGACACGGTCACGGCGGCGGTCTACGACCCGGGCACCGACGACTGGGACGACGCCGGCATCACCGATCTTCCCGCAGGCCGGACCGCCGCAGCGGCGGTTTCGTGGAAAGGGGAGATCTGGATCCTCGGCGGCTTCGATGTAGATAGCAACGCGCTCAACACGGTCCTCATTTACGACCCGGCCGACGAGGGGGTCGTCGACCCGTACTCCAGCGGACCGGCCCTCCCCGCTGCCCGCGACAACGCCAGCGTGGCCATCCAAGACGACGCGGCCGACACCCGCCTCTACGTGATGGGCGGACGCGCAGGCGCAACCACTCATTCCACCGTCTGGATGCTCGATATTACAGACGACGGCTGGAGTCCCAGATCGAGCATGCCAACAGCACGTCGATCCTTCGTCGCCGCAACCGTCGACGGCAAGATCCAGGTGTTCGGGGGCGAAAACGAAAGCGGCGTCGTCGCTACGGTCGATGAATACGACCCGGTGGACAACTCATGGACGACGCTCACTGGACATGACTGGCCCAACCCCCGCCACGGACCTTCGGGCGGGCAGGCTTTGGTCGGCGTTGACATGACCGTCTTCTTGATGGGTGGCGACACTCAGTCCGGTGCCAACAACGTCACGCCCGCCAACGACTCGTTCACCCGAGCCCAAGTGCCCTGATCGCAATCTCACATCGAAAGCCTGAGGACGCCCGGACAAGCCGATGTGCTGCCTGAGACCCGCTTTGATGACGACCATGGATAGCGGAGGTCGTTGGTCTGCCAGACGTCGTGCGTGGGATTACAAATATGCCAACGAGGCCTGCCGCGCAAAAGACGCATGAAATGACCGGAAGGCCAAGGGTCTGCTCAGTTCTGGCCGTCATAACGGTCCAATAGTCATGCCAGAACTTGCTCAACCAGACGATCGACGATCAGATCGACGGAAGGCTCCGCGTCGACCGAAACCATGCGCTCCACTGGAAGGGTCCTCCAGGCGTCGAGCTCTCGTTTTATCTCGTAGAGAGTCAGCTCCGGCTTGCGCCTTCTCACCGTCTCGGGTGCAGCCTCCAGGTTGACCACGACATCTGGCTTGGGAAGAGCCCTGATTACAAACCGTGCCAGCCAGTCCGGTCCCGAGAACTTCAGGCTCGTCGGCTGGACGAGATATCCATAGGCCCAGCGATCGCCAACTACGTTGTCGCCGGCCCGCAGGGTTGGTCTGACGCTGGCGAGGTAGCCGGACCAGAACAGTAAGAAGTTCCTGAGAAGCCGCAAGGGTCCCAGTGGAAATGGACCCGTGTGTATCTCCTTGGGTGGCCCGTTGGTCGGAGGTGAGTCACGGAGACCACCCACCCGACTTGGGGGTCGAAAGTGAAAGTAGCGGCCACCACGGCGTCGAAGCAGGTCTCTGGCCACCTCTGTCTTGCCAACACCATCCGGCCCGACGAGCACGATGAAGTGACCCCTTCGTCGTTCGCCGCCATGATTACTCACATCGACCCTCGATGCCTCGAGTGAGCGAGACATGTGACCGGTACCCTCACTCGAGGGACGATAACCGAGGATCGAACGAGTCCTTTCGGAACTAACTCTTGCGTTTGAGCACAGCGTGAGGGGCCAGAGCAGTCCGGGAAAACTCCAGGGCGACGACCTCCACGTTGGCACTGGCCGCGAGCTGCCTCACCTCCTCCTCGTTCACCGGATGGTGGAACCCCATCGAGATGGAAAACCGGTCGGCAACATGCCTACCGCGACGATCCAGCAACCACCTCCGAACTCGACTGCTCGGAGAGGACCCTCGGGACGGGTAGCGATGAAGCTGACGAGGATCGGTCCGCTGGTCAAAGCCGCCATCGATTCGAGTGCCCCGACGCGATCGCGGTCCGTGTAGAGATGCGAAATGCTGTCCCAGCCGATCACCGCCGCATCGAACCCGGGGGCAAGGGTCTGGTCACCGGACCCGCCAACAGGTTCCAAACGGGGCAACTGCCGATATCCACCGCGATAGCTGGTGACCGCCGTCCCGGCCGTGGCAGCACGTTTCGCCATTGCTTCTGCCAACCGCGCCACAGGTTCGAAGGCAACAACCTCGTAGCCGCGCTCGGCCAGCGCAAACGGCTCCCGTCCGGCGCCGGCGCCGCCCACCAAGATCCGGGCCGGAGGACGTGGAAAGTGCCGCTCGATCGCCAGTTCCTCCCATGGGTACAGAGAGGAAACGAACGCCTCGGAGCTCGCGTCATAGCGTTCGGCAGCACCGTACGTTGCAGCGTTGAATCCGTCCAGCGTGGCCTCCGAGGCGAGGGCCAGCACCGCGAGCGACCGGAGTGCGTTGAGACGCCCGTATGTCCGATCGATCACGCGACTCCGGTTGATGGCCCTGAGTCCCAGAGTGGAGTGATCTGGCATCGAACAAGCTTGCCACGGGACATCTCAGGGGGCGAGCATCGAAGTTTGAAACAGATATGCACGGACCGCCTAAGCCACCGTTGAATAAATCTGCCGGAGGGCTTCTATGGCCTTCTCCGGCGTGTACCGATGTTCGAATTCCCGTCGAGCAGCGACACCGACACGGTCGAGCAGTTCATCGTCGGTCAACCCTTGGAGAGCGTCCGCCAGGGTCGTCATCCGCCCGTCTCCCAGTGAGATCCCCCCCGGGCCTGCGGTCTCGCGCAACGCTCCCCTCTCGGTGCACCAGACGGGCAGACCGGCTGCCAGGGCTTCGAGAATGACTGTCGGCTGACCCTCATACGAGATAGAGGGTACGACCAATGCCCTCGCTCGAAGCATCTCATACCTCACCTCGTCCGGGGTGAGTCGGCCCACGAGACGCACCGAGGCGCCGGCCCTCGCCCGCGCCTCATCCGCTTGTGGTCCAGAGCCGACGATGACCAGCTCCAGGTCCTGCAACTTCGCAGTTTCCCAGGCCTCGATCAGAGGGACCACCCCTTTCTCCGGAGAGAGTCTGCCCACGTACAGGACCCTTTTCGAGGCCGAAGCGAGATTCGATCGCGGACCGGGATCGATGGCAAAGTTGGGTTTGACGACCGTACGCTCCAATGGAAGACCGCCCTGTAGAAGACGGGTCCGGGCGAATTCGGTCAGGGCTATGGCGGCGGACAGATGCTCAGACCATGTGCTGCGACGGCGGTGGGTCTCGATCGTCACCGCAACCATCGCGGACGAGAGGAAGGAGTTCCGATAACAACGGTGAACCACACCCGGCAGCGGCGACCCACCGACGCAGTCTTCACACGGTCGACCATCGCGGAAGAGCATTGCGTTGGCACAGACGAGTCGGTAGTTGTGGAACGTCATGACTACCGGGAATCTGTGACCATGCAGCTCCCGGATGACAGCCGGTGAAAGCGCAAACCACGTGTTGTGAATATGAACGACATCGGCCTCGAACTCCCGCGCCCTTTCAACGACCCGCCTCGAGGCTGACCTATTCGACGATGAACGCACCAGAGCGGCCGCGGTCGCCAAGTTGGAGGAGGGGTTGTGGAAGTCGAGCTCCTCCAACTCAAACCCTGAACGCCGCAGGAGAGATCTCTCCAGGTCCACGACCGTATCCTCGCCCCCACGCTGTCTGTAGCGCGTGTGGACATGAAGGACTCTCACGAAGATGTCAGATGCGAATCTTCTGCCACCAGGGTTGCTCCGGCTCCTCGCTCACGAAGTCACCTGACTCTCCCAGGATGTCCATCATCGATCCGTCAACGGCGGTCATCTCCTTGCGAAGCGGGGCACGGTTATAGAGATATCCCAGAACCGGAGTCCCGATCAGCTGAAGCCTCTTGACCAGCTCTTCCATCTCACGGATGGGACTCTCATGGGAAACGACAACCACGATCGCGTCGACATACCTCGCCACAGTGGAGGCGTAGGCGACTTGGAGCAGGGGCGGGGCATCGACGAAGACGATGTCGTACTTGCTCTCCGCAGCCTCGAATACGACGCCTGCCTCATTGGAAGAGAGGACATTAGCGGCGACGGTCGATCCGCCGCCGCGACCGAGAAGGTCGAGTGCCACGTCGTCATCGAGATAGACCGTGCTAGTAGCCGACTTCAGGAGAGCACCAGATTCGATCACGTCGATCAGGCCGATATCGGGCAGCTTTTCCAGGCCGAGCAGTAGCCGCGAGGCATCCTGATTCCCGAAGTCGCAATCGACGACAAGCACCGACCGGCCTCGCCTTGCGTTGGCCATGGTGGTATTGATGAGAGTGGTTGACTTGCCCTGACCGAGGGTGGCTCCAACCATCATCACACTCTTCGCTCCCCTCGCGCGCATCGAGTCTTGAATCGAAGCCGCTGCAAAACGGAACCCTTCGGCCGCAGCCGACCGGGGCGCGTCACGTGTGGGGAGCCGCGTACTGAGACCTTCGTCTGAGAAGAGCGGGATCTCGGCTAGGAGAGGGGCGCCGAGTATCGCTTCGGGCTCGAGACGGTCGCCGAACGTGCGACGCCGTAACTCGAGCAGATACGAAAGTCCGGCACCTGCCAGCACTCCGAGTACGATCGCCACGGCCAAGGTTCGCCGTGTGCTCGATTCGACGAGCTCAGTCGCTTGCTCTGCTGTGTCCATCAGAGCAACCGCACCCGGAGCCAACTCGGCATCGATCGCAATCTGGTCACGACTGCGAAGCAGCTCGGTCCTTCGATTGATCAGCTGGTCCTGTTCCTCGAGTAAGGAGAGCATCTGAGGATCGGTCCCCACCGCCGCCTGTGCCTGACGGTAGGCGTCGAGGCGTGCGAGGTAGTCCGAGATCTCTTGCCGGATTGCGCTGGCATTCTCGTCGTTGGCGTCGATGAGCGCCGCCTGCAACTCGGCGATTCGCGCCAGTGATTCGTCGGCTTGTGCCTTGAGGACACTCAAGTCGGCGTTGGCGGCACGTAGGTCCTGAATCTCGGCGGAAACTTCGGCAAACCTCTCCTCTAGAGATTCGAGCTGAGCATCGATCCGCTCCAGTGCCGAATCGCTGCTCCGCGTCGCCTGGACGCTGACCACCTCCTGGTAGGCAGCGGCGAGGGCGTTCACCTTGGCGATCGCACGGTCAGAATCTTCGTCTACGGCTGAGAGGAATACCAGAGAGCTTTCCGTTGAGCTCCCGATCGACGACGATGCCATTATCTCGTCAGCAGTTACCGGGGGGTCGATAGATGTCTCCGCCAGGGAGGCGGCCGCCGACTCGGCCACGATTGGAGATCTGATTATCTCGGCCTGCTCTGCGATGAATCGCTCGCTGGGCGCTCCGCCTTCCACTGAGCCCGGATCCCGGAGCACGATGAGTGCCTCGGCGCTGAATATGCTGCTCGTTCCGCCGATAGCACTGAACGCCAGCCCCGCGAGAACAAAAAGCACGACCACTGTTGAAAAAAGCACCCGGTGCTTCCACGCCGCGCCCAGCAGCGATGGATCTGAACTATGCACCGGAGCTCCGCATCACGACGAAAGATTAGCGGTACACCTTGCTTTAGCCAGTCCGACACCGAGAACAGGACCACCACTCATCGCACTGGACGGCGACTCAGGGTGATAGTCGGGGGACTGGACGTGTGGCTGCCACGAGTTGGAGCGCAGGAGGCGCCTTTCCGAAAAGTTAGGAACTGCCCCAAGCCCCGCACGCATGGCCCGACTCCCTGATTTTGGGCCCAATCAGCCATGCCAGCCGACTATCCGGAAAATCCGCGGTTGGTCCAGCCAGTAACGGGCCTGCGGAGCGCAATTAGAGGACAACGCTCGACATACAGCTTCTCCAGTAATCCAAGCCACCCGTCGTCGACACTCGTTGTGGGCTCTTCGGCCCGATTTGGCTCGCAGGTAGAATCGCCCGAACGAGTGAGTGAGAACCTGACCGAACCCCTAGCGGCCGTCCAACCGCTTTTCATCTGTCTCGGAGTTCCAAAGGCAGCAACCACTTGGATCCATCGGCAGCTAGAGGCTCACCCGGATGTCGGAATCACGACATCGAAGGAGATCAACTACTGGAGTTCGAACTACGCCAAGGGGCCGCAGTGGTATCGGAAGCAGTTTCCGAACGACCGCAGGTATGACCTGTACGCTGAAGTGTCTGTTGGATACCTCCGCGAAGAGGTCATCGAACGATTGGCCGCAGAGGTGCCCTCGGCCCGATTCATGGTCTCCCTGCGAAATCCGTACGAACGTTCATGGTCCAGCTACTGGCAGTCCGTTCGTACCGGGACCTTCCGGGGTGGGCTGGAGGAGGCGATTACCGCTCTCCCCAAGATCGTCGACGACAGCCTGTATTCGCCCGGGTTGGCTGCCTTCTTCCAATACTTCCCTCGGGAACTGTTACATGTGGCTCTTTACGACGATTTGGCGATTGATCCGCGGGCCTTTATCCGCGACATCTACACATTCGCAGGCGTAGACCCGGGATTCGAACCACCCGGGATAGAGCGACCCGTCAACACAGGGCGTAGGCACAGCTTGGCAGACGAAGCGATGGCCAGGGCTCAGACCCTGGTCAAAAAGGTCGGCCTGAAGCGGGGCCACCTGGTCAATCTCGGGCTCTGGTCACCGGTTGAGCGCACCTACGCGCGATTGGCGAGAGGTAAGCCGATTCCTCCCCTCAGGGATCGAGACTGGAACGTCCTCGACAGTTATCTGCAGCCCGAATTGACCCGACTCGAAGCGCTCCTCGGCCGTGATCTCAGTGTGTGGAGGGCGGCCTGACCACCCATGAGGCCCTTCTCTACCACACCCACAAAGGATCAGACCGGCCGACGTTCAGCAGCAGCAACGTAGGCATCAACCATCCGCTCCATGGATAGGGACCTTGCGGTTTCCAAGGCGCCCGCTGCAAGACGCTTCATCCGTGCCTCATCTGAGAGCAGACTTTCGATCCGGTCGGCGAATAGCTCTGGCCTAGGTTCTTCAACCACCACTCCGTTTTGATCGTGTCGTACATATGCGTACTCGGGAGTCTGCATCGTTGCCTTGGCGTCGGTCGTGACGACCGGAAGCCCGTTGGCGAAGCCGAGTACGCAAGTCAGCCCAACCGAGCCCGGCATCACCAATAGCGAGGCTATTGATAACAATTCGGCCAGCTCTCCGTCCTCGTACGTCTGCCCAACGAACCGGACGGGTGCACCGTGAGCGCGCGTCTCCAGGGCTTCTCTCTCCTCACCATCACCGATCACCGTCAGGACCACCGGAACGTCGAGACGACTGTCCAGAAGCCGGGCTGCTTCGATGGCGACCTCCACTCGCTTCTTACCACGGAGCCGACCGACAAACGCCAGTACTACCGCGTCCGGCGGGATCTCGAGTCGGCGCCGAACTGCATCGGTCCGAGCCCCGGCCTTCTCTGCCAATCCGATCAAGTACTCGGTGTCGAGCGTATTCCACGTGACAAACACCGAATCCCTGGAGACCCCTTCGGAAAGCAACTCGTCACGACCCTGCTCCGTGTATGCCACCAGAGCCGAAGCGGATCTCCGGAGGTATCTACGCAAGGCGTCCCGTACACGGGCGGAGATCCCACCTCCTACGGGGCGATAGAAAAAACCCATCAACACCAGGCGTTTGCCTGCTCGACGATGCAGAAGCCTGATCATCCATACCGACACATTGCTCACCAGTTCCTGGCAGACAATCACGTCGGCATCACTTCGCAGCACGTCGAGGGCGCCACGTTGCCAAAACACTTTGAACGGCCTACGGGGGTAATAAAGGTTCCGGACGTCCACGACGGGCACGCCCACGTCCGGTCGCGTCTCCGGGGCACCCAGACCCGGGTTTGGAAATCCGGCATAGATCACCACATCGATGTCGGACCGTTTGGCTAGCCGCTCGTAGAACGCCGCTCGATACGGACGGACGTCCCCGAGCAAGTGGGCTACTCGGACTGGACGCTGGTCTCGCTCGCCTGCTCGATCGGAAAACGTGGACACACCGAGATCCCCGGAATCCTTCATGGGCATATAGTCGAAGGGAGCCTAGCCCTGGCCCGGGGTATGCTCTAGTACCTCTGGCGCACGAGACAGGGGTATTCCCCGACCGAGTCGAACGCACCTAGGAGGGTTGGCTTGCGTGGACTGATCTGGGTATCTGTCATTAGCATCGGCTTCTTCGCCGTTTCCAGTCGGTTCAGAAGAAGTGACTCGGTGGTCGATGACTGGTTCGGACGCGAGCAACTGGCGCTGGTGCTCGCCCTCCTCGGGACATTCTCGATCGTCTCGGGGACCGACACGGAGGAAGTCCTGCGAGATCCGGTCACGATCGAGCGC
>DASUUP010000357.1:0-12611 GCA_036373995.1 Acidimicrobiia bacterium | reverse complement strand
TTTGGCAGGCATTGGTCTCCACCGTCCTCACCTTTTTGGCCGCTGCCCCCCTGACCTGGGCCGTCTCTACGTATGAGTTCAAGGGACGCCGGGTTGCGATGGCCCTGGCCACGGTTCCTTTCGTCATGCCGACGGTGGTCGTCGGCACCGCCTTCATCGCGCTGGGATTCGAGGAGTCGATAGTCGCCATCCTCGCCGCTCACGTCTTCTTCAATGTGGCCGTGGTCGTCAGGACCGTCTCCACGCTCTGGTCGCGCATCGACCCCCGCATCCTCGACGCCGGCCGTGTGCTCGGCGCTTCCGGCTGGCAGGTGTTCCGCACGATCACGATTCCGCTTCTCCGCCCCGCATTGGCGGCCGCAGCATCGATCGTCTTCCTGTTCACCTTCACTTCGTTCGGCGTGGTCCTGATCCTGGGTGGGTTCCAGTACGCCACCCTCGAGGTCGAGATCTACCGCCAGGCGGTGACACTGTTCGACCTCCCCCTCGCCGCCGCCCTCGCGGTCGTCCAACTCGTGGGAGTCAGCGGCGCCCTCTACTGGTACTCCCGCTATCAGGAGCGAACCGCGGTGTCGTGGACGCTGGAGCGGGGGACGAATCTCCGCCGACCCAAGGGAGGGATGCGATGGCGGGTCGCCGCCGCGGTGGTCGGGTCCCTCGGCTTGCTCGCAATTCCTCTGGGCGTGCTGGTCAGCCGATCCCTATCCGGCGACTTCTACCGTGGCCTCGTCACCGACGACCGCGTCGTGGGGACACCCGTGTCGTCGGTTGGGAACAGCCTCCTGTTTGCGGCTCTGGCAACGGTCCTCGCCACCTTCATCGGCATCCTCGCCGCAACCGTGATCACCGAGAGGTCGGGTGCTCTCTCCCGGTGGTTCGATCTGACCCTGATGCTCCCGCTGGGCACGTCGGCGGTCACCATCGGGTTCGGTTTCATCGTCGCTCTCGACTGGCCAGTCGACCTGAGGGCCTCTTACTGGCTGATACCCATCGCACACGCCCTGGTCGCGGTTCCGTTCGTGGTCCGATCCACGGTGCCGACTCTCCGTTCCGTCCCGGCGGAAACCCGAGAAGCGGCTGCCGTTTTGGGGGCCTCTCCGTTTCGGGTCTGGCGGGAGATCGACCTGCCCATCGTCACCCGCGCCGCGCTGGTCGGAGCAGGATTCGCCTTCGTCATCTCCCTCGGTGAGTTCGGGGCCACTTCCTTCATCGCCCGACCCAACACTGCCACCATCCCGGTGATGATCTTCCGTCTCCTCGGTCGCCCGGGGGCCAGCTCGTTCGGGATGGCGATGGCTCTCTCCGTGGTCCTCGCCGCGCTCACCGCTGCTGTGGTGATGGCGATCGACCGCGCCCGCTTCGGGGAACTGGGCTCGTTCTGATGTTGAGTATCGAGAACGTCGACGTCGTCATCGACTCCAAGACGATTCTGAAGAACGTGTCACTGGACGTGGCCGACAGTGAGATCGTCGCCATCCTCGGTCCCTCCGGCTCGGGGAAGTCGACGCTTCTCCGCGCCATCGCGGGTCTGGTCGACATCGCGGCCGGTGAGGTCCGGTGGGACGGGCGGACCATCGACAACGTGCCACCACATCAGCGTGACTTCGGGCTGATGTTCCAGGGCTATGCGCTGTTCCCTCACATGACGGTGGCCGGAAACGTCGGGTTCGGGCTGCGAATGGGCAGGGCGCGGGACGTCGAAGAGAAGGTGGAGGAGGCGCTGTCCTGGGTCGGGCTCGAGGGCTTCGGGCCGCGTCAGGTCGAATCCCTCTCGGGTGGCGAGCAGCAGAGAGTCGCCCTCGCCCGGACCCTGGCCCCGCGGCCACGTCTGGTGATGCTGGACGAACCGCTCGGCGCCCTGGACCGCAACCTCCGTCAGCAGCTGGTCACCGACACCCGCCAAGTGCTGGAGGATCGTGAGGTCACTGCCATCGTCGTCACCCATGACCGGGAGGAGGCTGTTGCCCTGTCCGATCGGCTGGCCCTGATGAGGGGAGGGACCATCGTTCAGACTGGACGTCTCGAGGAGATCCTGGGCAGCCCGGCCGACGCGTGGGTGGGAGAGTTCATCAGCTGAAGGTCTGCTCTTTGCGGTGCTCGCGAGCACAGCGTGTCGCTGAGCGGTACGCGGTGCTCGCGAGCATCACGAAACGACGGGGCCCCGGGCGGAGTGGACCCGGAGCCCCGTCTGTACCTGGGCTTGCGGTTGGTTATGGAGGAGTCGAAAGCCCTAGGTATCGGTGTCGGAGCGAGCGTCGTGGAGATCGGAGAAGATCTCACGGAGCTCGTCCGGCGTGATCTGGCCGTCCTCGAGATGATCGGAGACGTCAGCCTGCTTGAGCGGATGGTCGTCAGGGAGCGCGTTGTACTCGTCCATGTCGATGCCGCCGTCGTCGAGCAGTGCGCCGAGACTAAGCCCGTTGCGGAACGGCCCACGTCTGTGGTGGTGGAGGAGACCGCCGAGGTCGCCCAGGGAGAGCTCGCCGTCCTCCCACGCCTCATCGAATCGGTCGTCCAGCAAGAAGTGATCCGCGGGCAGCTCAGACGCCTCCTCCTCGGTGATCACACCGTCGTCGAGCATTCCTTCGTGCAGCCCACGGCTGGCCCGCAGCTCATCCTTCACTTCGGTCGCCTTCTCTTCGGCGGCTTCGAGGACGGCGTCGGCCTGGTCTTGTGTGATGGTGTCCTCGCCGACGAGCTCGTCGAGCACCTCTTCGAGAAGGCCCATGATCCGCGGGATGGGGCCATTGGAACCTTCCTCGTCGGTGCCTTCTCGCGCCGCTGCGGTCCCGGGCGACGAGACAGCCGATGCGACAAGACCGGCACCCACCAGAAGACCGCCGACGACGAGGGCGGCCAAGACTCTGTTTCCCATAGGCTTCTCCTTCCCTGGCATCGTTGACCGCGAGTCTCCGAGCCAGTTGTAAGAGGGGCGTGAAGACGGTGTGCGGGATCGGTGGGACTTAAGTCCCACCTCCGACCCTCCGGAAGACCCTGTCCTCGAACAGCGAGATATGGAGGCTTGAGGGCAGCGAATCCAGCTACCAGGAGAAACGAATGGCCCAGCAAGCCAACTCCAAGACGTTCGACCGCGCATTGATGTTGATGGCGGTCTTCGCCGTGCTCACCGCCGGTCTCGCCGCGGTTGCCGCTTTCCGTGCAGACGCCACAGAAGGCGGCGGCGAAGCCGGGGGGCCGCCGGGCGAGATCAACGCCAACATCGAGCTGTCGGAGTGGGCGATCTCTGGCGATCTCACCGTGAACCCCGGAGACCTCACCATCACGCTGAGCAACACCGGAACCATGGTCCACAACCTGGTTTTCGACAACGGTCCCCGCTCGGTCGACGTCAACCCGGGAGAGACAGTGACGGTGGAAGTTGGCGAGTTGGAGCCCGGGACCTACACGATCTACTGCGACATCGCCGGCCACCGTGCTGCCGGGATGGAGGCGTTTCTCGTCGTCACTGGCATCCCGGACGAGGACGGGCCGGATACGGGAGGCCACGAGGACATGACTCCCGAGGAGATGGATCAGCTGATGATCGACTCCATGCTGGCTTTCCCAGCCGAGACCGAGGGAATCGGCAACATCAAGCTGGAACCGTCCGAGATCAAAGCCGACGGAACGAAGGTCTTCGACCTCACGGCATCCGTGATCGAGTGGGAGGTCTCCCCCGGTGAGTTCGTCGACGCCTGGGCCTACAACGGGATGGTCCCCGGGCCGTGGATCCACCTCGACGTCGGCGATCGTGTCGAGATCAACGTCACCAACGAGACCGAGCTCTCCACGGACGTCCACTGGCATGGCATCGCGACACCGAATGAGATGGACGGTGTCAGCCCTTACACCCAGGATCCGATCGGGCCCGGAGAGACTTTCACCTATGCGTTCGAGGCCGAACGCACCTCACTGGGGATGTACCACGCCCACCTACATAGCCAGATCAGTGTTCCCAACGGCATGTTTGCCCTCTTCACGATCGGCGACCTGCCTCTGCCGGTCGGAGAGACCATCTCGGGAATCGAGATCCCGCAGGATCTGGAGGTCGCCCAAGAGATCCCGATGGTGCTCAACGACGCCGGAGTCATTGGTCTCAGCCTCAACGGCAAGTCATTCCCCGCCACCCAACCGTACGTGGCCAAAAGCGGTGACTGGTTGGTCTATCACTATTACAACGAGGGCTTGCAGGTGCACCCCATGCACCAGCACCAGTTCCCGCAGCTGGTGTTCGCCAAGGACGGCATCCCTCTCGAGCAGCCCTATTGGGCAGACACGGTCAACGTCGCCCCCGGTGAGCGGTATTCGGTGCTCCTCCGCGCCGACCGGCCCGGGACCTGGGTGTGGCACTGCCACATCCTCACCCATGTCGAGAACGACGAGGGGATGTTCGGGATGGTCACCGCCCTGATCGTGGAGCCGTAGGCGCCTCAGCCGGCGGCCAACTCCTCGAGCCGCTCGGCGAACTCGGAGGGCAGACGGCGGGGTCTGCCCTCCAAGTCTGTGAAGGCCGCGCCCACCTTGATCCTGGCGACCTCTTCGTCACCACGCAGCATGGTCTGACGCCAGACGGATTTGACCCGGCCGGCGTCCTCCACCCAGGTGTGGATCGTCAGCTCCTGCCCGTAGCGCGCTGCGGCCAGGAACCGAGCCTCGATCTCGACGACCACGAGCTGCCATCCCTGCTCCTTCATCAAGTCGAGCCCAAAGCCCATCGCCGACAGATACTCGATGCGGGCCGTCTCGAAGTACGAGAAGTAGTTGGTGTGATTAACGTGGTCGTAAGGATCCAGCTCATAGAAGCGGACCTTGACGCTGGTGGTGTGGATGTCCCTGTCCTGGGGCAATTCGACCGACAAGCTCTCTCCTCGGGGCGGGGTGCCCAACGCTACCGTTGCCGCCATGAAGGCCTGGCAGCTCGAAGACACCAACGGAATCGACTCCTACGTCATGAACGACGTGCCCGAACCCGAGCCCGGGCCTGGCGAGGTCCGTATCGATCTTCGGTATTCGGGGCTCAACCATCTCGACATCTGGACGTCGATGGGCCTGCCGGCACCCAAGGAACTCCCCCATACCACCGGGGCCGACGGGGCCGGTCTGATCGATGCGGTCGGCGAGGGAGTCGCCGGCCGCGAGATCGGTGACGAGGTGGTCATCGACCCGTCGCTGTCCTGTGGTGCGTGCGAGCACTGCCTCAACGACGACATCGTGTACTGCTCGGACTTCAAGATCCTCGGTGAGCACCTGCCGGGCACGTTCGCGGAGAAGATCGTCGTGCCGGCCCGCAACGTGGTCCCCAAACCATCGGCGGTCGATTGGGAGGTGGCGGGCTCATTCGGGCTGGCGGGCGTCACCGCCCTCCGCATGTTGGAGAAGGCGGACCTGAAACATGGGGAGACGGTGTTGGTGGTCGGAGTCGGTGGTGGTGTTTCCGCCTCGGCGATGTATCTCGCCATGGCCTTCCGCGCAGATGTCTATGTCACGTCTCGTTCCCAGGAGAAGGTCGACTGGGCCGTGTCCGAGGGGGCAAAGGGAGGGTTCGACTCCTCCGGTGAGTTCGGAAAGGAGATGGCTGAGTTGGGTGGCGCCGACCTCGTGGTCGACAATGTTGGCCCGGCGACACTCAAGCAATCGATGCGCGCCGCCAAGCCAGGAGGCCGGATCGCCATCTGTGGGGCCACGAGTGGCCCCAAGTTCGAGCTGACCCTGCCCGTCCTCTGGTTCAAACAGCTCGAGCTGGTCGGGTCCTCGATGGGCAACCACGCTCAGTTCGCAAGGGCCCTCAACTGGATCAGACTGGGCAAGGCCAAGGCACCGGTGGCCAGGGTCTTCCCGTTCGACGAGCTCCCCGACGCCCTTCGCTTCCTCGAGTCAGGTGAGCAAACCGGAAACGTGGTCCTCGCCCACGACTGATCACCCCTTCTGTGTCGATTTTTCCGTGCCTAAGACGGAAAAATCGACACAGAAGCTACTCGAAGCGGTCGATCACGGTGACCCCAACGCCAGCGAACCTACCCATGGCCTCGAGGACTGACGATGCCTCACCCAGGGAGACCGTGTTGGTGACGAGACGGGTGGGGTCGACCCCGCCGGTCTCGATGAGTTCGAAGACCCTCGGGTAGTCGGTGGCGGGCATACCCCGGCTCCCGAGTATCTCCAGCTCACCGGCGATCACCGGATCCATGGGGATGGGTGGCGTGGCGTGGTCGGCGAGCAGCAGGCCGACCTGGACGTGGCGACCGTGTTTTCGCAGTGACAGGATCGAGTTGATGGCGGTGGCCGAATTGCCCAATGCGTCTATCGAGACGTGGGCACCACCGTCGGTCATGTCGCGAACGGCTTGGACCGGATCGACGTCGCTGGCGTCGACGACGATCTCCGCACCCAGCTCGCTTGCCATCCGCAGAGCGTCCGGGCTGATGTCGACAGCGACCACACGCGCCCCCATTGCAGCCCCGATCATCACGGCCGACAGGCCAACGCCACCACAACCATGGACCGCCAGCCACTCGCCCTCGGCGATGCGCCCCCGGTCGACGACGGCCCGGTACGACGTTATGAATCGACAGCCCAGAGCGGCCGCATGTGTGGAGTCGACGGGGTCGGGGATTCTCACCAGGTTGAGGTCCGCATGGGCGATCGCGACGAGCTCGGCGAACGAGCCCCAATGGGTGAACCCGGGAGTGAACAACGAGTCACAGGTGTTGAGATGCCCCTCCCGGCATGAGCGGCAGACGCCGCAACCGACGGAGAACGGCACCGTCACCCGATCGCCCACCCTCCACTGGGTCACGTCGTCGCCGACAGCCTGGACCGTGCCGGCCATCTCGTGACCGGGGACGTGGGGCAATCGCGGGACCAGGTCATGTCCCATCCAAGCATGCCAGTCGCTCCTGCAGATGCCTGTGGCCTCGACCTTCAACACGACCCCGTCTGATCCCGGTGAGGGATCTGGGAAGTCTCCCACCACCAGAGGCTCTCCATAGGCGGTGATCGCTGCGGCTCGCACGGCGGGTGAGACTAGCCCGTCTTGACAGCCGCTGAATGATCATTCATCATGAATGGACGTTCATTCAGACGAGGAGACGAACGATGAGCTGGAGCGAGAGCGATGTGCCGGACCAGACGGGTCGCACCGCAGTGGTCACCGGCGCCAACAGCGGCCTCGGCTACGAGAACAGCAGGGCACTGGCGGCAAGAGGCGCCCATGTGATCATGACGGCGAGGAATCTCGAAAAGGGTGAGGCAGCGAGAAGCGAGATCCTGGACGTCACTCCGGAGGCCTCGGTCGAGCTTTGCCAACTCGATCTCGCCGACCTCGACTCGATCGACTCCTTCGTACAGTCGGTCAGGGAAGACTGGGAGAGAATCGACCTTCTGATCAACAACGCCGGGGTGATGGCCATACCGGAGTCGAAGACCGCCGACGGCTTCGAGATGCAGTTCGGGACCAACCACCTCGGTCACTTCGCGCTCACGGTCCTTCTCCTCCCCCTTCTAGTGAACACGCCCGGCTCCCGCGTGGTCACCATCACCAGCACGGCTCGTCACTTCGGATCGCCGGTGGATCCCGAGAACCCCCACCTCGAAGGGAACTACGACAAATGGAAGGCGTACGGACAGTCGAAGTTGGCCAACGTCCATTTCGCAGTCGGTCTGGAGCAGAGGCTCGGGAACGCGAGTGCGGAAACGCAGAGTCTCGTCGCCCACCCCGGGCTCACGCGGACCGAGCTCCAGGTCAACACCGCGAAGGCAGGTGGCGGAAGCGCCTCGGAGCGGGCAGCCGCACGTTTTGGGATGGAGCCCGAGCGGGGAGCCCTCCCCCAACTGAGGGCAGCAACCGATCCGAAAGCTGTCGGTGGACAACTGTATGGGCCACGCTGGTTCCAATTCGGCGACCCGGTACGTCTTCCTCTCTTTGGCCGATCGACCAAACGGGAGTCCATCGACACCCTCTTCGCGGTGTCCGAGCGGGAAACCGGGCTGCACTTGGACGTCCAAGCCGCCATGGCAGAATCGAACACGTGACAACCACGCGAGTAGACCGAGCTGCGCTGGTCCGCCGCGCCATGGTCGAGCTGGTCTCCGAGCGGGGGATCCACGGGACGAGCATGAGCCAGGTGGCCGAACGTGCAGGTGTCGCCACCGGCACCGCATATGTCCACTATGAGTCGAAGGAGAAGCTGTTGATCGCAGCCTTCGTCGAGGTCAAGGGCCGGCTTGGGGAGGCAGCGCTCGCCGACGTGGATGATTCCGAGGATCCGCGCGCCATCTTCGACTCGGTGTGGCGCAATTGCCACCGCCATCTGGCCGGAGACCCCGCCATCGCCGACTTCCTCCTCCAGGTGGAGGCGTCTCCTCTTCGAGTCGATGCGCACGATGCGTTGCCGGAGGACAATCTCTTGTCGGAGATGGCCCAGGGGTTGTCGTCGGTGCTGGTGGATCTGCCCCCATCCATCCTCTACGACCTGAGTCTGGCCCCGGTGGTCCGTCTCGTCGCCTCCGACACCGACCTCACCACCTCCGAGATGGACACCCTCATCGAGTCGTGCTGGCAAGCCGTCCACAAACGCCCCTAGACACATTCACGAACCCGGGGTTCGCAAGAGAGGGTTAGAGGGTTTTGAGGGCGGAGACGGTGCTCTCCAACGCCTCCTTGGCGTCGGCAAAGAACATCAGGGTCTTGTCGTCGTAGAAGAGTGGGTTGTCGATGCCGGCGAACCCCGGCGAGAGACTCCGTTTGACCACGATGACGGTCCCGGCGCGATCCACGTTGAGGATGGGCATCCCGTAGATCGGAGACGACGGATCGTCGCGCGCCGAAGGGTTGACCACGTCGTTGGCCCCGAGGATCAGGACAACGTCCGTCTGTGGGAACTGCGGGTCGGCCTGCTCCAGGTCGAGGAGCTGTTCGTACGGCACGTCGGCTTCTGCCAACAGGACGTTCATGTGACCTGGCATCCGCCCCGCCACAGGGTGGATGGCGTAATGGACCTTGGCTCCCCGTTCCTCCAAGGCGTCAGCCAGTTCGCGCACCGCGTGCTGGGCCTGGGCGACGGCCAGGCCATAGCCGGGGACGATCATCACCGAGTCGGCGTATCTAAGGGTGATCGCAGCGTCCTCGGGTGTTGCTCGCTTCACCGGCCGGTCGGACATTCCAGCTGCGGCTGTCGCCCCCTCGGTCCCGAATCCGGCGAAGAGCACGTTCCCGAGCGACCGGTTCATCGCCTCGGTCATCTGGAAGGTGAGGATCAAGCCGGCCGCTCCCACGAGGGCACCACCGATGATCAGTGGGTTGGACTCGATGACGAACCCTGCGGCGGCAGCGGCCAACCCGGAGAAGGAGTTGAGAAGTGAGATGACGACCGGCATGTCGGCGCCGCCGATCGGTATCACGCCCAGGATTCCGAGAATCAGGGAAAGGGCGCCGACGACCCAATAGCCCACCGCCTCGCCCGTGACGCCCGCCCAGATGCCGACGCCGACGATCCCGACGACCACCAGCGCGTTCACTACCTGTTGGCCCGGATAGAGCAGCGGACGACCCGGAAGAACACCTTGCAGCTTGCCGAAGGCGACGAAGCTGCCGGTGAACGTGATCGCTCCGATGAGGATGGAGAGAAGGATGGAGACAACGGTGTCGGCCGCAAGGCCTGCGAGATCGACCTCGACGACCTCCGTCGCAGCGACCAGGGCCGAGGCGATCCCGCCGAGGCCATTGAAGATGGCCACCATCTGCGGCATCGCGGTCATCTGCACCCTGACTGCGCCCCATACTCCCACCATCGCGCCCACCGCCAATCCGGCGAGGACGGTGCCCCAGTTGACGATGCTCTCGGTGATGAGCGTGATGACGATCGCGGCCAACATCCCCACCGCCGCGATCCGGTTGCCCGAACGGGCCGTACCCGGACTGCCGAGACGTTTCAGCCCGACGATGAAGGCGACCGCCGAAGCCAGGTAGAGGATCGCCGTCATGAGCCGTCCCGCCTTCGCTCGCTGCGGCTGCGGAACATCTCCAACATCCGGTCGGTGACGAGGAACCCGCCGACGACGTTCACGGTGGCAGTGGCCACAGCGAGGAAGCCCAGGATCTGCGCCAGTGGGGTCGCCCCCAACCCGGCGGCGGTGACGGCCCCGATGATGGTTATGCCGGAGATGGCGTTGGCCCCCGACATCAGCGGTGTGTGCAGCGTCGGTGGCACCTTGGAGATCACTTCGAAGCCCACGAAGGCGGCGAGGACGAAGACGGTGATGCCGACCACCAGTGCGCTCATGTCGCCTCCCCAAGCCCCATCGCCCGCCGCACGACGGGGTGGGTGACCCGACCCTCGTGCGTGATGCACGCCTCGGAGACGATCTGATCGTGGAAGTCGAGAATCGGTGCGGCGTCTTCACCGGTGATCCGACCCAAGAACGCCGCAAGGTTGCGGGCGTACATCTGACTGGCGTCGTGGGCGACACGTCCCGGGAGATCGATTGGCCCGATGATGGTCACCCCACCGTGCTGGACGGTCTCACCCGGTCGGGTCAGCTCGCAGTTACCTCCGGATGGGGCGGCGACGTCGACGATCACAGAGCCCGATCGCATCTGCTCGACCATCTCGCGGGACACCAGCAGAGGCGCCTCGGATCCGGGTATCTGCGCCGTGGTGACCACTACGTCCGACTCGGCGACGACCTCGGCGAGTGCGTCCTGCTGGCGGCGCTGCGTCTCGTCCGACACCTCGCGCGCATACCCGGTCGCCGCGGCGGCCGACTCGTCGACCGGCGCAGCCACGAATCTCGCTCCAAGACTCTCGATCTGCTCCCTGACTTCGGGTCTGATGTCGTAGGCCGAGACCGACGCTCCGAGTCGACGGGCGGTGGCTATCGCCTGCAGACCGGCCACCCCGGCTCCGAGGACGAGCAGCTTGACCGGCGGGATGGTCCCGGCCGCGGTGGTGAGCATTGGGAAAAAGCGCGGTGTGGCCGCCGCGGCGAGGAGCACGGCGTGATAGCCGGCCGCCGTCGCCTGCGAGGACAGTGCATCCATGCTCTGCGCCAGAGTGGTGCGCGGGATCGACTCCATGGCGAACGAGGTGATCCGTTGCTCGGCGAGGACCTCGACCAGGTCTGCTGCGGTGAACGGATCCAGGAAGCCCACGAGTATCGACCCTTGGGGAATCCGCCTGGCCTGATCAGCGGATGGTGGGCCCACGACCGCAACCAGATCGGCGTCCGGATAGGGGTCGGCCACCACGGCCACGCCGGCAGCAGTGTATGCAGAATCCTCGAAACCGGCCCCGACACCAGCACCCGTCTGGACGACGACGGTGTGTCTGTCTTCGATGAGACGGAGTGCCACCTGGGGCGTGATCGCCACCCTTCTTTCCCCGGATGCCTCACCGGGAACTGCGATTCGCATGGGCGAGGACGCTAACTGACAGCTCTCACTCGGTCGATCTCCATCGCCAAACTGCGGCGCAATAATGGGTCGCAACGACCAGACTCGTTGCCATTGGACACCTTCATCACGAGCACGGTGATCATGACGGCGGTGGCCGGAGGTCTGGCCACTCCGGTGTTCGTGGTGGCGTGGAAACGGCATCGGTCCGACACGATCCGGAGTTTCGCTGTAGGCGCTGTCGCCATCGGTGTGCTGTGCGGTGTCATCGCTTACGTGTCTGAGGTCCAGGTCAGCCAGTGTCGCGACGCAGGCGCCGGGGAGTGCATCGATTGGGGCGCAGCGGGCATGCAATTCACACTCGTCCTCATCTTCGTGCTCTTCGCGTGGGCCATAGCCACGGCCGTGTGGAGAGACTGACGTGAGCAGAGAGCAGATGGGCGGCGTCGGCGCTGTGATGTCACATGAGTTGGCCCGGGCCCGCCGCCTCGGCCCCGACGCCAGCTCGGTCGTTCTCGTCGAGGGAGCGAGCGATCAGGCTGCGGTCGAAGCCCTGGCCCGGAGGGTGGGTCGCGACCTCGGAGCCGAGGGCGTGCTCGTGATCGCAATCGCCGGCGCCACGAACATCGGGCGATTCCTCGATCTTCTCGGGCCATCCGGCTTCGACGTGACCCTGGCCGGGTTGTGCGACAGAGGCGAGGCGAATGAATTCTCCGTCGCCCTCAATGTTGCCGGCCTGACCGTCTCGAGTCGCTCCGACATGGAGCAACACGGCTTCTTCGTCTGTCACGACGACCTCGAGGAGGAGCTGATTCGGGCACTGGGGGCCGAGGCGATGCTTCGTGTGATGGAGGGCCAGCGTCAGCTTCGGTCGTTTCGCCGATTCCAGAACCAGCCGGCGCAACGAGAGAAGACGATCGAGGCTCAGATCTGGAGGTGGCTCGGCAACCACAAGATCAGATACGCCCCGCTGATGGTCGACGCACTCGACCTCGACCGCATACCGCTGCCTTTGGAGCGCCTCCTCGCCGCCATTTAGGACTAGTCATCTCTGTCCAATCGACGAATGGCTCTTGGAAGGGTCTCGAGATCGGCGAAGCTGTGCCCAATGGTGAACCGTATGGCGGGTCTGGGAGACGACTCCATCGCGAATGAAGGCGCCGGGCGCTACCAGGAGCCGTGGTCGCGCACGAAGAGTCTCGTGTTCCTGGTTGGCATGTTG
>DASUUP010000356.1:0-2017 GCA_036373995.1 Acidimicrobiia bacterium | reverse complement strand
CACCAAACTCACTGGGCAGACGGCGGAGAAACCACCGTCGACGAAGGCAAGCTCCTCTGCCGTCCCTGTCACACCCAGAAGCACCTCGAAGAACGATTCCGACGACGGTATCGACAACGAACCCAGGGGTGGTAATCCCTTCCCCACCACCCCGGAAACCGGCCATACTGACCGAATGCACCGAACGACAGCCCAACTGGACTCCCTGCTCGACGGCATTCTCGCCGCGCCCCAGGACGCCGGCCCCATCGAGATGATCGTGCGTCGTCCTTCTGAGAACCAGCGGGAGGTCATCGACTCCGGCGAACTCACGAGCGCCGAGGGGCTCGTGGGTGATGACTGGAAAAATCGCGTCGACGAAGGCGCTGAGCCGTATCGCGAGGCGCAGCTGACTCTAATGAACGCCCGGGTGGCTGACGCTGTCGCGGTGACCCGCGACCGTTGGCCCCTCGCGGGCGATCAGATATATGTCGATATGGACATCTCCAAGGAGAACCTGCCGGCAGGCACCCGTCTCAGGATCGGCGACGCCGTGGTAGAGATATCGGAGACCCCTCATACCGGCTGTGCCAAGTTCTCGGGACGCTTCGGCAAGGAGGCCCTTCGGTGGGCCAATGTCGGAGAAGGGCGAGACCGTCGGTTCAGAGGCGTCTACGCCTTCGTGGTCGAGGACGGCGGCTTCGCCGTCGGTGACAAGGTCACCAAGATCTAGCCGACCGCTTCGACCAACCTCCGATAGGCGTCGTCGTCGACGTCGACCCATCCCCGCTCCAGCGCCTCGTCACGGGTGAGCAGAGTCCGATGGCCCGGGATGCGAGCCCCCGCCGCCTCGAGACGACCGATCTCCGCTTGTGCCCGACGTCGGATCTCCATCTCGTCTCCCAGCAGCGAGAGCGCGAACGCCACGAACACGTGACCCCAGTCACCAGGGTCTCCGCTGGCTCCGGTCAGAGCCTTGTTGACGATCTCCACCATCAATGAGAGGCCCAGCCCTTTGTGTCCGCCGAAGGGCAACACCGCGCCCCCACCCAGCACATCGGCCGGATCGATCGTCGCCTCACCCGAGATGTCGACAGCGACTCCGGGTGGCAGCTCGGAACCGGTCGCAGCCGCGGTGAGCACATCGCCTCCCGAGACTGCAGATGTGGCCATGTCGAGGATGAACGGACGCGCCGTGGTCGGGATGCCGAAGGCCAAGGGATTGGTCCCGAGAACCCTGCCCTTGCCACCGGGTGGGCTCACGAAGTCGGGCGTGCCCGCGCTGACGAAGGCGACGAGGCCGACATCGACCAACTTCTCCACGAAGTAGGACAGGCTCCCCGAAGTCGACCGGCTGCCGCGGGTGGTGACGACGGCAAAACCGGATTCACCGGCGAGCTCCACGGCCTCGTCCGTCGCCACCGAAGCCACCAGCATCCCTTGCTTCCCGTGAACCCTCGCCGCGGACGGGCCGAATCGCTCTGCCTCTGGCAGCGGCGTGGTCGCCTCGTCCATGACCCCGTAGCTGCCGGGGAGCAGACGGATGATCCCGTGCGACGGCCGACCCGCCATCTCTCCGAAGAGGACGATGTCAGCGATCCGATTGGCGTATTCGCTCGTGAACAGCTGCTCGAGCCGCTTCAGGATGAGCGAACGAAGATCATCTATATCGACCCTGGCCACGGTCGGGATCGTAACGTCACCCCGAGCGCCAAACTCACGAAGGCGCTAGCTGGTCTGGATCGCCACGTGACTTCCCTCTCAGATTGCAGCGAACCACCCCATTGCTCCCCGATCGGCCAGCCAATGCTGGTGAGGGTGGAACATGTAGCGCCCGTAATCGGGGAGCCTGAATTCGACCATGGCACGTTGCCCCTGGGCGAGGGCAATGGTGTCATCGCGAAAGACCGGGCTCTCTCCCATGCCCGCCGGATAGACGTCGAATGTCTGTGCGTGGAGATGAAACGAGGCAAGAGGCTCGTACTCGAGCATGTTGACCACATAGAGGCGGACCAGTTCGTCACGGTCGACCTTGATC
>DASUUP010000355.1:0-5723 GCA_036373995.1 Acidimicrobiia bacterium | reverse complement strand
TCGCCGTCGGGATCTTCATGATGCGACCCGCCGCGGGTCTTCTGTCGACCGCATCGAGCCCAGGTGCCGGGGGCCGGCTTCTCCGCTGGTTTGGCCCTCTGGTCCTCCTGACTCCCGGGCTCATCCTGCTCATCACCGAGTTCGTCCCTCCCACCGAGCGCGTGGACGTTCTTGCATTCGTCTCCGTCGGGTTCGGGCTGCTCCTGCTCATCCTTCTTTCCTTCTTCGTTCGTGCTCTCGACCAGACTGCGATAGAGGCCGCCACTTCGGCTGCTCACGCCGAGCGTGCCCGAACCGGGCTGAAGCAGGAAGCCCCTGTGGTCAGTGGGATGTCCGAGATGTTCCACATCGTGGATGTAACAGGGGTAGAGGGATGGGACGTGGCCACGCGCTATCGCCCGGGATCGGGATCGGTCGCCGGCGACACCAGTGTGGTTCAGCGTCTCCCGGACGGAAGCATCGCTGCTGTCCTCGTCGACCTCACCGGCCACGGTGCCGATCCGGCGGTGTGGGCGATCCGGTTGCGTGACTTGTTGCTCCAATCAATGGTGGCAGGCGCTGGCCCGACGCAGGCGCTGGGACTGGTGGGTTGGGCTCTCCCTGATGAGCTCCTGGCATCGGCGATCGTGTTACGTCTCGACCCCGCCACGGGTTCGGTTCTACTGGGCTCGGCCGGCCATCCACCAGCAATCGTCGTCAGCGAGCAGGAGACAATGTTGAAATCCCCGACCGGGCCACTCCTCTACCTCGAGCACTCCGCCCTGTACGAAGAGCACGAGTTCGAGCTCGAGATTGGGGACACGCTGGTCGCCTTCAGCGATGGAATCGCCGACGTGCAGAGGACGGTGGGCGGTCGGACCGAGCCGGAGATTCTGGCTGATCTCTTGCTGGCCGAAGGTGGCGTCGCGGCAAGGACCGCCGACCTGGTTCTGGGGTTCGCCGACCCAGACCCCTCTGATGATCAGACCGTGGTCGTTCTGCGACGGGCTGGATGAGTTTGCTCGCAATTGGGCGCGGGTATAGCCACTGAGACAGGAGGCCCAGACATCGCAGAGATCCATGATTTCGACGACACCGTCATCGCCGTGCTCGACGACGCCTCGAACGCCGTCCCGGAGCTGAGAAGCGCGGGGTACGAGGTGGAGGTCCTGGAAGGTGCGTCCGGCAAGGAGCACCTCGATCCGGCCGGTGAGTCCGGAGGCGCCGTCTCAACCGTGAAACGACTGCTGAACGCATTCGGAGACCAGTATCGGGTTCTCGAGCATCTGTACGACGAGCTCGACGCCGGCAAGCAAGTCGTCTCGGTGGACGCCTCACCCGACGAGGCCGATGAGGCGATCAGGGTGCTCCAAGAGAACGACGGGAAGTACATCTGGAAATTCGGGACCTGGACCTACACCGAGATCGGTGATTGAACGAACGTCGCCTTCCGCACAAACCAGATCACTGATACCATCGCATCAGATGGGTCTCACTATCAGCAACAGAGAGCTGTCGAACGGGTGGGTTTCCATAACGGTGGAAGGGGAGGTCGACCTCGCCACAGTCAACGAGCTGCAATCGGCCATCGATGCGGTGCTTGAAAACGGCGGACATCATCTCGTTGTCGATCTGACCGCATCGTCGTTCATGGATTCCACGGGTCTCAAGGCCCTTGTCATGTCACATCGGACGTTCGATGAAGTCGGCAGGTCATTTGCGATTGCCATCGATAGCGGGCCCGTCTCCCGGCTCATCGACCTGAGTGGCGTGGACCAGACGATCCGGACGGTACGGAGCGTCGAAGAGCTCGATTAGCCCGCCGGGCCGCGGTTCAACTCCGCCCAAACGGTGAATCTGTGATCGGAGACGAGACCCCATCGGTCGGAGAGTTTCTCGATGATCGTGAGTCCCAAGCCTTCTCCGCGCGGGGTGTCGCGTGTGAATCCCGGGCCGCCGTCGGTCACTTCCACTCTGATGTGACCGTCTTTGGCTTGCACTGTCAGATCGATGTTCTCGGAGTCGCTATGTCGCACGCTGTTGCTCACCAACTCCGACACCACGAGCAGCACATCTTCGTATCTTGGTTCCAGCGATTTCCTCAAATGGGCGAGATGAGAACGGGACTTGCCAGGCGCTTGCACGTTGGACTCGATTCGAAGAGTCACTTCTCTCATCTCATTTTCCGCTAACCCAGTAATACCCCTTCGTGACGATAAACAACCATTACCCTGAATCGGCGTCGATCTCGATCGAGTCTCGCAATGACGTGAGCGCCCTGCTCAGCAGTCGCGAGACGTGCATCTGGGATATCCCGACTTCGTCGGCAATCTCTGATTGCGTCAGATCCTCGTTGAAGCGAAGCTCGAGGATTCGCTGTTGCCTCTCCGGCAACTTCTTCATGGCTTCCTCGACCACGATTCGATCGTCGGCCATGAGCAACCGGATGTCGTCGGCCACGAGCCGCTCGAGCAGGGTCAGTCCCGTCGACTCGGCGGGCTTGTCCATGGAGCTCGATACGTAGGCATTTCGGGCATCCAGAGCTTCGAGCACCTCTTCCTCAGTGATGCCCAGTTGTTCGGCGAGCTCTTGCGGCTCGGGCGCTCGGTTGAGCTTCTGGGACATCTGCTCCGACATCTTGGCCACCTCGAGGGAGCGCTCTTGGAGAGATCGCGGAACTCGGACGGACCAGCCACGGTCGCGCAGAAGTCTCTTCAACTCGCCGGAGATGGTGGCCGCGGCATATGGACGGATCGAGCCGATTTCTGGGTCATAACGCTGAATGGCCTTCAGCAGCGCCATGTTCGCCACCTGAAGCAGGTCGTCCTCGTCGATTCCCTTGCCCCGATATCGTCGTGATATCGACGACACGAGATCGCTGTGACGGCGCACCAGCTCGTCTGAATACGCAGCCGGATCTTCGGCCATTCTCTGCACCAGCTCGTCATCGGTGACGTCGGGTGCGATGGATGTGGTGCCCGGTGTCCGCAGTGTGAACCAAACCGTCAGATTCTCTCCGTCGTGCTCGGTTCCCCAACTCCTGCTCAGCCGTTCCAGCAGAAGGAAACCGACGCCGGTCTCATCGGGGTCGATGTCGGCGGGATGAGGATGAGCTACAGAGACGACCAGACCGGATTCGCGATCCTGGTGCACGGATATCACCAGCTCGTCGGCACCGGGAGAGTGGCTTATGGCATTGCCGATCAACTCTGTGACGAGGAGATCGGCCTCGGCATGGCGCATCGAGTCGAGGGTGGCCGTCTCATGTAGGAAAACGCGTGCCCGAGCAGCCGAGTCTGGCAATGCCGGCAAGGTCAGTTGTGACGGGTCTCCCATCGGCCGAATCCTATGAGCCTTTGTCATGGCGCCCTGAGTCGAAGGCTCGATGATCCGCGTCACGTTGGTGGAAGATTTGGGGTGCGGGTCCGGTCTGTTTGCGCCGATGCGCTTCGCTCGGCGATACCCGCCCCAGCCTTGCTGGCCAGCTCCCTGAGCTCTCCAAGACGTGCTTCGAGTCGATGCTCCTCGTCCTTCAACTCGGCTCTATCTGCAAACGCGTCCTCTGGTAGTTGGCTGCGGCGTTCTTCGAGCTCGGCGAGCTGTTTCCGCACGCTGTGGATCTCGTCGGAGATCGCGGTGGTGTCCATGATGGACCTCCTGTCTGCCCATCCGGCCGAATTGCCGGCAGTTCTGCTGGCGGCCCATACCCCAGGTGGGTGCTGTTTCAAACCTGTTTCGGTTGCGAGTTTTCCGTTCGGGGTAAGAGTGTCGCCATGACACAACGGTCGAGGCCCGACGACCATCGAGAACAACCCCGCGATCAGGAGGAGATCGACGATCAGTTCCGCGCTCTCATGGAGGGTCTGAGGACGACTATCCCCGGAGTGATGGTCCTGTTCTCATTTCTGCTGATACTCCCCTTGCAGGCTCCGTTTGCCGACCTGAGTGGGGTGAACAAGGCTGTCTTCTATGTCGCCTTCGGGAGTGCGGCGTTGGCTGCGGTGCTGTTGATCTCACCGAGTGTTCATCAGAGGGTCCGCGCTCCGATCTCAGGTATCAAACGTCGCACCTGGAGCCACATCATGTACGCCACGAAGATGGCGATCACGGGAACGGCCGCCTTCCTCGTCGCCATCTCAGCTGTCGTCTACCTGGTTTCGTCGTTGGTGTTCAGTGACGTCGCAGCGGTAGTGGCCACGATCATCGCGACCGTCGTTTCCGCCTGGGCCTGGTTCTACGTCCCATTGGTCAAGTTCGACACTCGGGACGAGTAGACCGTCCCTCGGGACCAGTAGACCGTCAGTGGTTGCGGATGGCGTCGATCAACTCGTCCTTGTCCATGTCGGAGCGTCCCTCGATGCCGATCTCTGCGGCACGGTCGCGAAGATCCTCGACGGTCCACTCCTCGTAGGGTGGCGATTGACCGCCCTTCTTGGAAGCCTCTTCCTGGGGGGTGTTGGCGATCCGGGCCGCTTTTTCCTTGCTCATCCCTTGCTTGCGTAGCTCTTCGTAGCGCTCGTCGTCCTTGATGGAAGGCCCGTGGTCCTTGGCCATTGCTTCTCCTTTGCTTCGACACGCGACGGGTACCCGTCGCGTCGGGATGTCGAAACTTCAGACCGATTCGACCCAATCGTCGACCGCGGTGGCGAGCATCGGAAGGGTCATCGCCCCATTCACCAGCATCGTGTCGTGGAAGCCCTTGATGTCGAAGTTCGATCCGAGGCGAGCCCGGGATTCGTCACGGAGACGGAGGATCTCGAGCTGTCCCATCTTGTACGCGAGTGCCTGGCCCGGCATCCCGATGTATCGATCGATTTCCTGCTCGACGGTCAGCAAACCAATGGGAGTCCACTCCCTGAGGAAGTCGATTGCCTGCTGCCGGCTCCAACCGAGCGCGTGCATGCCGGTGTCGGTGACCAGCCGGCCTGCCCGCCAGGCGTCTGCTGAGATCATCCCCAGCCGGTCGGTCTCGTTCGAGTAGAGGCCCATCTCGTCGGCGAGACGCTCGGAATAGAGCCCCCAGCCCTCCGTGTGGGCGTAGACCATCGCATATCGACGAAACGTAGGAATCCCTTCGAGCTCGGCGGCGAGCGACCGGTCGAAGTGGTGTCCGGGTATCCCCTCGTGAAAGTGGATGGATTCGTATTCGAAGAGGTCGCGCTCTTCCGGTTTGTACGTGTTGAGGAAGTAGGTCCCGGGTCGTGAGCCATCGACCGGTGGCTGGCTGTAGTAGGCGGGAGGCATGGCAGGCGCCACGGCGGCGGGAACGGGGACGACCTTGCACTGGGTCTCCGGGCGGTGGGCGAACCATGTGTCCACCTCGGCCCAGGCTCGGTCGAGAGCCTCTCTGGCATGGCCGAGCATGTGTTCCTCCGAACTGAACCGCAAGTCCGGGTCGGAATGCAGTCTGTCGAAGACAGCCTCGAGACTGTCGACCCCGAAAGCCGCCCCACCGATGGCCATCCACTCCTCGGCATTGATCTCCGTCGCCCATTCCTGGCCGACGTCGTGAACCTCCTGAGCCGGGGTTTGTAGCTGTGTGTACTTCTGTATCAGTCTCGAGTAGATCTCCTCGCCTTCAGGTATCCAGACGAGGCCGACCCTGTCGTCGGGTCGCGCCACAGGAGCGATGTGTTCGTTGAGACCGTCCCGGTAGGCGGCTACCGCCGGCCGGATCGTCTCGGTGACCAGCTTCTCGGCCTTCTCACGCCAGGCACCGCCGTGGCCGGGCACGTCGAGAACCA
>DASUUP010000354.1:0-3785 GCA_036373995.1 Acidimicrobiia bacterium | reverse complement strand
TGTCGAGCCAGCTCACCGATCCCAGCGACGAGCTCATAGAGTCTCTGCGCGAGGACCGCCAGCTGCTACCCGGCATCTGGCAGCGGGAGCGATCACGAACCGCCGACGCCCCGTACCGGCTCAAGTGCTCATACATCCACGCCCGGCTCCGGAACACCCGGGCAAGGATCAAGTCCGGCTCGGCCCATGTCTCGGGACATGACTACTCCCATCCCGACCAGCTCGTCGCCGAGCTCGACCTGATGGCCGACTCCCTCAGGGAATCCAGAGGCCAGCTCATCGCGTCGGGTGTGGTGGCGAGGGTTCGCCGGGCTGCTCAGATGCTCGGGTTCCAGATGGCGATCCTCGACGTGCGCCAGCATTCGGCGCGCCACTCGGCAGCAATCCGGGAACTGTATGAGAACGTAGGGGTCGACCTCGGTGCGCTGGCGCCGGAGGACTTCGCACAGACCCTGTCCAAGGAACTGACCGGGCCCCGGCCGCTGTCCGGTCCCACGACATCGCTCGCTGAGGCCAACGAGGAGACACTGGCGACGTTTCACGCCATCCGGGAAGCGCATCGCAGATATGGCAGGCAGGTGATCGAGAGCTACATCATCTCGATGACCGAGTCGCCGGCCCATGTCCTCGAGGCGGTCGTCCTGGCGCGTGAGGCCGGCCTGGTCGATCTGGGCCGCGGCATCGCCGACATCGGCTTCGTGCCACTGGTCGAGACGATCGACGACCTGCAGGGCTCAGGTCCGTTGCTCGCCGGGCTGCTCGACGACCCCAACTACCGCAAGCTGGTTTCGCTCCGGGGAGATCTCCAGGAAGTGATGCTCGGATACTCCGACTCCAACAAGGTCGGAGGGATCACCGCGTCACAGTGGGAGATCTACAAGGCGCAACGAGTGATGCGACAGGTCGCCGAGAGTCACGGCGTGAGGCTTCGTCTCTTCCACGGCCGCGGAGGGACGATCGGCCGTGGAGGTGGGCCGACCCATGCCGCCATCCTCGCCCAGCCATTCGGGACGGTGGACGGGACGATCAAGGTGACCGAGCAGGGGGAGGTCATATCTGAGAAATACGGCAATCCCGAGATCGCGGCCCGAAACCTCGAGCTGATGGTGGCTTCGGTGCTGGAGAGCTCGCTGCTCCATCGACAATCCAGGCGGTCGAAGCAGACTCTCGACCGATGGACCGAAGCGATGGACTCCTTCGCCACCGAGGCGTACCAGGCATATCAGCAGCTCGCCAAGGACCCAAGCCTCGTCCCCTACTTCCTCTCGTCGACTCCCGTGGAGGAGTTGGGCAAGATGAACATCGGGAGCAGGCCCTCGCGTCGGCCCGGCGCCCTCGGAGGGGTGGACGACCTTCGAGCCATCCCCTGGGTGTTCGGGTGGACTCAGACCCGTCAGATCGTCCCCGGTTGGTTCGGCGTCGGATCGGGCCTGAAAGCAGCGCGCGAAGCCGGTTACGGCGATGTCGTCGCCGAGATGGCAGAGGAGTGGAGCTTCATGGTCACCTTCCTGTCCAACGTGGAGATGACACTCTTCAAGACCGACCTCGACATCTCCGAGTCGTACGTCACCGAGTTGGTCGACCCCGAGCACCGCTCACTGCTCGAAGTCATCCGCTCCGAGTACGAGACGACGATCGATGAGGTCCTCGCCCTGCGCGGCGCCCGAGAGCTCCTCGAGGACTCGCCTTTGCTGCAACGAACCCTGGGAGTCCGCGACGTCTACCTCGACCCCATCAACTACCTGCAGGTCTCCCTCCTGGCGAGGAGCCGATCGGGTGAGGAGTCGCTCGAGCTCGACCGTGCCTTGCTCCTGACCGTCAACGGGATAGCCGCCGGCATGCGGAACACGGGCTAGGAAAGGGCCTTCTCGAGCACCACGTTGAACCTATCGGGCCGTTCCATCGGCACCGCGTGATGAGCGTCGTGCATCACCACCATCTCGGCGGTCGGCATGGCGTCGATGTAGGGCTGTTTGTCCTCGGGCCCGATGTAATCGAGATCGGATGAGATCACCGTGATCGGGACCATCGACACCGCCATCTCCCGGGCAACACCGTCCCAGTCGAGGATGGCTCGGAACGTGGATTGATAAGCGTGCTTGTCATTGTGCGCCCAGCGCTCGACCATCTTCGCCCGCTGCTCGACCATCTCCTCATCAGGGAAGAGGCGCTTGCTGAGAATCTCGCCGATCCTCTCCATCCGGAGTCTTCGGGTGATCACTTTGCGAAGAGCAAGTTGGAACTTTTGGGCAATCCGCTTGGTCTCGAAATCCGGCAAAGCGTTCACCACGACGAGCTTCGACACGAGATCAGGACGATCGGCGGCTATCTGGAACCCGACCATGCCCCCCAGAGAGATTCCAACCATGCGAACCGGGCCGACGTCCAGTTCATCGAGCAAGGTCGTCACGTCCGACGCGAAATGACGGATGGTGTAGGGGCCGGCCGGCTTCGAACTCTGCCCGTGACCTCGGAGGTCAGGAACGATGACGTCATAGAAGGTCGACAGGGCGGGGACCTGGTTCTCCCAGTCTTCGCTCGAAGAGCCCAGACCATGAAGCAAAACGACTGGCCGGCCCGACCCCGACCGCTCGTAGTGGAGAGTGATGTCGTTCACGATGACTTCGGGCATCAGTGCACCGTAATGTCGGGGCATGGCCATCACCATCCTCGATCACCCCCTTGCCGCAGATCTGCTCACGATCCTTCGGGACAAGGAGACCGAGCCACCGCAATTCCGCCAGATCGCGGAGCGGCTCGGCTACCTGCTGGTCGCCGAGGCCCTCTCCGACATGTCCACCGACGACGTGGACATCCAGACACCCCTCGAGGGAACTATCGGGACGCAATTACGACGCCCGGTCGTCGCGGTGGCAGTGCTTCGGGCCGGTCTCGGGCTCCTGCACTCAGTCCTGACGTTGGTTCCGGACGCAGCCATCGGCTTCGCCGGGGTGCAGCGCAACGAGGAGACAGCTGAACCGATGGAGTACTACACGAAATTCCCGACTCTCGACAAGGCCCGCGTGTTGATACTGGAGCCGATGCTGGCCACCGGGGGCTCGCTCTCATGGGCCATCGACAAGGTGAAGGAGAACGGTGCCCGTGACATCGTGGCCTGCTGTGTGGTCGCAGCACCCGAAGGTGTGGAAGCCATCCAGTCGAAGCATCCCGATGTCCGCGTGGTGGCTGCTGCGCTCGATCGGGAGCTCAACCCCAACTTCTACATCGCCCCCGGTCTCGGGGACATGGGAGACCGTCTCTTCGGGACCCCGTGAGTGAGTTCGAGAGGGCAGTGGTTGCCGTAATCTCAGCCCTCGAGCCGGGTGACGTGGTGACCTACGGCGAAGTGGCTGCCGAGGCCGGGTTCCCCGGAGCGGCCCGTGCGGTGGGGACCGTTCTACGCAACTCGGAAGGGTTGCCCTGGTGGAGGGTCGTTGGCGCCGGCGGACGGATTCGAACCCCCGATCCGGCCAGACAAATCAGGCTGCTCACGGACGAAGGTGTCTTGATAATGAACGGTCGAGTGGTGGGGGTGCCCAGGGTGACCTTTGCCTTCGACGGCGACACCTACCGGGGTGGGCCACGTCTCGAGATGTAGGTGTGGCCGAGGGGGCTGATCGCCTGTCCTGCGGACAGGTCGGAGTTTCCAACGGAAACTCCACACAGCTCGAGCGAAGCTCGAGATGCGTGGTCGCCGTTGGGTTGCCGCTGGTATTCCCATGGGGTGTGGTGGCGTGTCATGTGGTGGTGGCGGCATAGCGGCGCCAGGTTGTTGTTGTGGGTTG
>DASUUP010000353.1:0-16667 GCA_036373995.1 Acidimicrobiia bacterium | reverse complement strand
GATATGAGCATTGCCCACGAGCAGAAAGCGATCGGGCCACCCCGTGCACTCATCCGAGCATTCTGGGCAATACACAAGTCGATCGTTCGCCTCAGCGGTGGGCGCATCGGGCTGTGGCGACCTCGGGCAGGCAAACGGTTCGGGGTGTTGGCTCTTGAGACTTTCGGGCGGCGCTCTGGCCGTGAACACTCGGTCATCATCGGCTACTTCGAAGAAGGGCCAGACCTGGTCACGCTCGCCATGAACGGTTGGGCCGATTCCGAGCCCGCATGGTGGCTCAACCTCCAAGCCCGACCTGATGCAACCGTCTTACTGCCAACCGGGCCACGCGCGGTACACGCTCGCGCCGCCGATGGAGAGGAGCGCAAGAGGTTGTGGGCCAAAGTGGACGGTTACCCCGGGTGGGGAGCCAACATCGATGAACTCGCAACACGGCGGTCAATGAACACTACGGTCGTTGTCTTCGAGCCTGGTACCGCCCGATAACGAGCGTCGCTCACCCCGTATCCGGATGAATTACCCACGCATAACCGGCAACATGCGCTATCTGAGAACAATGCCACCGTGGGCCTCGTTGACCACGTTGTTCCTGGTCACAGCGATCTCATAGGAGTTGAGCGCGGGTCTGAAGAACCGGAGGTCGACGGATCGACGGCGTCCCTGACCACGAGAAGAACGTACACAGTGAAGAAGAGAATCGCCGGGTACGAATCCACGCCAAAAGAACGAGGGTGCCTACGTGGTCAGCTGTCCGGACGGAGATCTGACCGAGTTCCTCGCGATCCGGGCTTCCGGGCTCACTCGAAGCCATTCGTGGTTTTGTGGGAGCGGGCCTCGACTTACTCCGGAGCCGGAAGCCCGTCCTCGTCCGGCGGGATGGTCACCCGGACGATCCAGAGACCCGAGTTGGCATCTATGACATAGACGAAACCCTCAGTCGAAACGGCTGCCCAGGCCAGTGACATCTCACGCGTGCCATCTGGCGCAACCCACCAGCCCTGGGGATCCGGTCTCGGCTCGGGCACGAAGTAGGCGGCCTCATTGGGATGGACGGGATCGCGGATGTCCACGACCCTGACACCGTCGGAAGACCACGCGGCCAATTCGTATTTGCCAAGGAACGGCGCCGACTCACGCACGCTGTAGAAGCCATCGAGCCCCACCTCCCCGTCGGCCCCGGACTTCGATCGCTCGGTACCGAAGGTGGCGATCGGGCGAGGGTTTGCCGGGTCCGCCATGTTGTAGAAGACCTGTTGGCCCCAACTGAGCGGGACACCGAGCTCGTCCGAGTGGGGTTCGAGACGCCGGTCATCCTGGATGAGGATGGAGTCGTCCAGCATCCACCCGTCATGAGCGTCGGGCGGTGGGACACCAAAGGACATGGCAGACTCACCAAACACCAGATCGAACGTGTCGAGAGGGAAAGCCAACGCGACCAGAGATGGACTCTCCGGATCCGACACGTCGAGAGTCACCAACCCGGCCGTCGAATGAGCCGCGATCACCTGGTCCGGGCCGACCCAGGAGGCGCTCACCGCAGGGAAGGAGAGATTCCCGGCCCCTGTGGCCAACAACCCCACCAGCAGCGGCGGCCCGTCGCTACGAAGGCCCCAATCCGAGAGCTCCACCACTGCAGTAAGATCGGTCAGGTCGTACATCCTCACGTCCCCGAGCCCTTCGGGATGGTCGAGATGGGATCCCGGGACCGTCACCACGGCGAGGACCTGACCGTCGTTGGAGATCACGTCAACGTCATGGGCCCCGCGCGTTCCCTCACCCGAATGGACCGCTGAGATGAGGATCGGCTCCTCCGGGTCGTTCACGTCATAGATCGCAAATCCGGCGAACCGGCCGGTTGGGCTGCCCACTCGATAGTCGTCGCAGATCCGAAGGCCCACGACGGCTACGTCGCCCCCGAACCCTTGGGTACGCACGGCGCCCACCCAGATGCTATCGGCGGCCGTGCCGGGGAACTCGTCGGCTCCGGCGAAGGAGGTCATCCTGACCGGTTGCTCCGGATCGGACACGTCGATCACCCGAACCCCGGTGCCGGGACAGATCTCGTCGTTTCCCCAAGTCCCCATGTAGACATGATCACCGTTCACGGCGAGGCCGGCATTGAATCCACGAAGATCGGGGTCGAGGTGCCCAACCAACTCGGTGTTGAGCGCTCGCATTCCCCCGCCGAGCGGCACCATCTCGGCGTCAGGGGCCCGGGCCAGCGCCGGATACGGGTTGACCGGCAGGCCATTTGGCTGGAAGAGACCGAAATGGAGGTGGGGCGCGGTCGACTCAGCGTTACCGCTGTCACCGACGAATCCGAGCACCGTACCGGGAGTGACCCGGACACCCACCTCGACGCCCGTGGCGTATCCGGTGCCCAGACCGTCGTCTGTGCCAGGGGTGTCATCGTCGAGGTGGAGATACTTGGAGCGCCATCCGTCGTCATGACGGACGATCACGTACTGGCCGGCGAGATACTTCTCCGAGACGTCCTCGATGACGCCATCCGCCACCGCCACCACCGGGACACCCTTGTCGGCGAAGATGTCGATCCCGGCGTGACGGCGCAGCCCACCGTCCCGAGGAGCCCCGAACGTGTCGGTGAACGAGTGCGGCCCGGCCACGGGGAAAACGATCGCGGGGGGCCGCATGTTCCCCACCTTGAACTCGGCCACTTCGGGCTCGGGATCGTGCTCGCCATCGGACGAGGGGATGATGGTTGGAGTCGAGGTCGCGACGGTGGTCGATGTAGCCGGGGGAATGGTCGTGGTCGAGGACGAGGGATCTGAGGTCACGGTCGTCGACGAGGTGATGGTGGTTGTGGTCGACTCCTCGATAGTCGTGGTCGTGGACGATTCCGGGGTCGTGGTGGTGGTCGATTCCTCCATCGTGGTGGTCGTGGTCGTCGTCTCCTTGGCCACTCCCGCCGTTCCGGAGACGGCCAGGAGTGTGGCCACGAGGACGAGGCCGAGCCCGCGCCGCATGCTGTCGAGCTCGGGAGACCTGTGGAGCGAAGGGCGCCCTGAGAGTCTCCGACCGCGCGACAAACGAAGAACGCCCCTCCGCTTCCGGTGCCTTCCTCTCATTGGAGGGACGTCAAGACGTCAGTCGTCGATCTCGCCACCATGAGACGCAGAAACTACCTAATCACGGACCAACCTTCCAGAGGAAAGTAAGGGAGAGCGGCGATCTCGGAGACTGCGGTGGCCTCGGAGGCGCCGTCATAGACCCACGACGGTCGACCATCTCGATCACGGAACACGAGGAAGACCCCGGCCAGCCAGGTGACCGGAGTCTTGCCCGGGCTCAAGTGCTGGGGACGCGATATCCACAGTGGCCGGTGAGTGTCCGGCGGGTTGTTTGACGTAGCGAAGGCATGGCAGCGGAGAGTCGCAGCCGGCCGATACTTCGTAGCTGCCGTCTCGTGCCCACTGCCTGGACGATGATCACATCCTCGCCATGTTCCAGTCTGCCGGAGCGGCGACAACCACCCCAGGTGGCCATCACCGAGGGCGCTGGAGCTCAGACTTCTGTTGCGAGGGCGCCACTATCAAAACGTCACATGGCCATGCAGGGTCGCGCCTTCCCGTCGCCTCGCCGCGCTCAACCGCGGACGCGAAGACCGATGCGTCGATGACCAGAAGAGCTGCATGAACTCTTTCGCAGTATTCGGCCAGGTCTTCTTCCCGGTCCGTGAGATCGACATGGGAGATGGTCATGTTGGACATCGCGGATGATGAGAAGATCTCGGCTTGCTCATCGGATTCAGCCTGCCCTGAGGGGATCGCTCGCTCGAAGCCTGTGGAATCGCTGACATCCACAATGTGAAGATCCGCGGAGCGTAGAGACGCCTCGAACGCGCCCTGTCGCAGGGCAATCAGGCTGGCCGGGTCCTCCGAGACCACTGCCACGACAGGGTCCGATTCTTTCCTGGCATGTGCCCTCGCTACGTATGTGAACCCTGGGCGGGGGGACGGATCATTTGTCATGTGAGCATGCATGAGAGGTCCTTGGCCTAGCTGGGCCATCACCTCATGTGTACTGCCCGGCGTGGGACCGATATAGGGTCGAAGTACCCATCGTCGGGGGAATTCCACTTCTGAGGGCACGTTCAGCGCAGACTCGAGCTACGAGGGCGACGATAGGGTCGAGAGGATGCGAACGATCCGAGCCGTGGTATTCGATGTGGACGGGGTCCTGATCGACACTGCCCGGCTCCACGCCCGTGCCTGGAAGGAGACGTTCGACCGATTCCTGGCCTCACGCGGTCTCGAGGAGGAGTTCCGTCTGCCCGACGACTACCGCCGTCACGTCGACGGCAGGCCGCGGTACGAAGGCGTTGCGGCCTTCCTGCGTTCTCGGAACATCGAGGTCCCTTACGGCGCACCAGAAGATGAGCCGGGGCTCTCGACTGTCACGGCCATCGGAAACCTCAAGAACAGCACGTTCCGTGACCTCATCAGGAAGGAAGGAGTCGAGATTCTCCCCGGGGCCGAAGGCCTGCTCGCCGCTCTCCATAGCCGCGGAACCCTCATGGCCGTGGTGTCATCCAGCCGCAATGCCATCGAGATCCTCCCCAGGGAGCTGAAGACCAAGCTCGATGTCGAGCTGGGCGGCGAGAGCCTCGACGACCTCGACCTGCCGGGTAAGCCGGATCCGGCGATGTTTCTCGAGGCGGCCGTTCGACTGGGAGCCGAGCCCCGCCACACGGCGGTGGTCGAGGATGCCCCGGCCGGCGTCAGGGCCGGCCGCCAGGGGGGATTCGGATTGGTGGTCGGTATCGGCGACGAGACCTCGGGCCTCACAGAGTCAGGAGCCGATGTGGTCGTCGGTGGGATCGGAGACCTTCCCGTCGACATCGGGAAATGGACTGACCTCCTGTCGTTGCCCGCACCCGCCATGGACTCGATGCCTGAGATCATCGCGGCTCTCGACGACTGGCCAGCCGTCTTCCTCGACTACGACGGCACGCTGACCCCGATCGTGGACGACCCTGCCAACGCCACGATCGGTGAGAGCGAGCGGAAGGTGCTCCGTCGACTTGCAGCAAGAGCGCCGGTCGCCATCGTCAGCGGAAGGGGTCTCGATGACGTCAGGTCGCTGGTCGGTGTGGCGAACATCACCTATGCCGGGAGCCACGGCTTCGAGATAGTGAGACCAGACGGCAGCCGATACGAGCACGAAACTGCCGCGCCGGCGCTTCCCGATCTCGATCGCGCCCAGTCGCTCCTCGAGGACGGGAGCGCCGACCTCGACGGAGTCGTCATCGAACGGAAGCGATTCGCCATCGCAGTGCACACCAGGAGAGCGGCCAGCCAGCAGATCAGGGAGAGGGCGGCACAGCTGGCGAGGGACGTCGCAGCCAAGTTCGACCGATTGGCTCTCACCGGTGGCAAAGAGGTGCACGAGCTGCGTCCTGACGTCGATTGGGACAAGGGGGCGGCCCTCGCCTATCTCCTCGAGACGCTTCCCGACAGCCGTGTCCCCCTCTACATCGGAGATGACGTGACCGACGAGGACGCCTTCTCGAAGATTCGCACATCGGGAAAGGGGGTCGCGGTTCTCGTCGGGAGAGTGACCGACCCCGCCCAGACGTGGGCCACCTACACCTTGGTGGACACTGTCGAGTCTCTCGAGTTTCTCGATCGTCTCGCCCGGGCCTACGAGTCAGAGGGCTAGTCGTCCCCACGGAACGATCTGACCTCTCCTGATGCCAGTTCGGCTCTCTGTCCTCTGCACTCCACCTGGATTGGGTGCCGCGTGGTCACCTCGGAGGTCAGAGTCACGTCTTCGCCTGCCACGGTCACGTCGACCCACCGCCCGTGGTAGTAGACGCTGAACTCGAGCCGCTCGATCTCCGGGTCGAGGCTGGGCTTGAACCGGAGGACACCGTCGACGCCCGCCTCCATCCCCGAGTACCCCCGCTGGAGCAGGTCGACCGTTCCTGCCATCGCCCCGAGATGGATGCCCTCTTTCGTGGTACCTCCCTGGATGTCGTCGAGATCCGACTGAAGAGCCTCGCGAAACAGCTCCAGCGACTGCCGCCGGTCGCTTCGGGCGAGCACCCAGGAGTGGACCAGCCGAGACAACGTGGAACCGTGGGAGGTGCGCTCCATGTAGTAATCGATGCTCCGGGTGAGCATGGCTTCGTCGAACTCGACGCCCAGCCTGCCGAACACGGTCACCAGTTCCTCGAACGACAGTAGATAGAAGAGCATGAGCAAGTCGGCCTGCTTCGAGGCCTTGTAGCGGTTGACCGAGTCGCCCTCCGCCTCCAGGATCCGATCGAGACGCTCGATGTTGTCGTAGCGTCGTCGATAGCCCGCCCAGTCGAGCTCCTCGAGATCGCCGTATCCCTCGAACTGGCTGATGATGCCGTCGTCGTGGAAGGGAACCTTCAGTTTTCGGCTCATCTCATCCCAGCTCGCCTTCTCGGCGTGGGTCAGCGCGAACCGCTCGAACACGTCTTCTCGCTGACGCTGAGGCAGGGAGTCCAGGATCCCGGGCACCACGCTGAGCAGCCAGGACGTCATCACGTTGGTATATGCGTTGTTGCGAAGACCCGAGCCCTCCCAGTTCGGATCGTCGTCGTGGAACTCGTCCGGGCCCATGACGCCGACGATCTCGTACCGATCGTCGATCCGCTCGTACGTGGCGATGCTCGACCAGAAGCGGGATATCGCGATGAGCATCTCCGCTCCACGCCGAGCGAGAAACTCGACATCACCTGTGAATCTCAGGTATTGGACGACGTTGTAGGCGATCGCCAGATTGAGATGACGCTGACGTCTCGAGAGGTCGGGGTGCCAGCGACCCGATCGAGGATTCAAATGGACCTCCTGGGTCTCCTCGCGCCCATCGCTCCCCGACTGCCAGGGGAACATCGCTCCCTCATATCCCGCAGCGGCTGCGGCTCTCCGGGCCGCCGGCAGGCGGCGATGGCGGTAGTCGAGGAGTGAACGGGCCACCTCGGGTGATCGGACGTGCAGCATCGGGAAGACGAACAACTCATCCCAGAAGACATGGCCACGGTATGCCTCCCCGTGCAACCCCCGAGCCGGGATACCGACATCGAGCTCGATGACATTGGGCGCCGCGACCTGGAGCAGATGGAAGATGTGGAAGTTCGTGGCCTGGTGAATCTCGACGTCGGCGTCCAACTCGACTCGGTACCTGTTCCACAGGCTCATCCAGGCCTTGGTGTGCTCCTCCTCCAGCAACGGGAAGTCCGGGGCGCATTGCAGATCCTCGACGACTGCCAGACCTGGCTCGGATATCGCCACGTCCCTCGACGTGATGATCGATGCCACCTTTTCGACTCTCAATTCGGAGCCAGCCTCGACCTCGAACGTGAGCTCCTCTCCGATGACATCGTCGTCAGCGATCGGATCGCGGGCGGGCGATGCCGGCTCGCCGTCGAGCCACGAGCGATGCCTCACGCCAGCCACCACCTCGATCCGTGATTGTGTCGTCCTCACGCGAAGGCAATGGGTCTCGGTGCCGGCGGTCCATCTGTCGATGAATTCGAGATGACGATCGGACAGGCTCCGGTATCTGTCCACGTTGCGATTGCGTATCCCACCGTCGACGTGCGAGCGGACGGTCAGGCGACCTCCCCAGTTCTCGGGACGGACACTCGTCTCGATCGTCGCCATCGAAGGGCGGCTCATGTGGACCAGTCTCCGCTGGGCGAGCGAGGTCTCCCTTCCGCTCCCGTCGACGAAGCGGACTTCGCGGCTCAGAATGCCGCGGTGCATCTCCAGAGCCTGACGGAAGAAGAGGATCTCGACTTCATCGATTGAGAACCATTCGTCGTCCTCGACACGGAACGCCACGGGAAGCCAGTTGGGAAGATTGACCAAGCTCTCGTTCTCGACCCTACGACCGGAGATCTCGTCCGTGAGCCGGTTATAGACACCGGCGACATACGTCCCTGGATAGTGGCGACCGTCGACCGCCGGACACTCCGGGACGGCGCCACGTGTGGCGAAACGACCATTGCCCAACGTGCACAGAGCCTCCCGGAGAAGCTCCTGGGCCGGGTCATAGGCGTCATACGCCAGAACCCAAGGGTCTTTCCAAGAGACGTCGCCGTCGGGCCCGAGGAGAGGCGAGTCACCCATTCAGATCATCACGAGAGCCAGCACTCATCGCAGCACACTCACGACGACACCATACGATGGCGGGTTGCAACCGAAGCGGCGTGCTTTGGAACTGGCCCGAGGACCAACTCCCCGTTCATGTCTCGCCTGATTGTCACGATGAGGGTGAGAGACGAGGTCCTGTCGGAATCAGGCAAGGAACCACGCTGCCTCTTCGAGCAGGACCGGATCGAGCACACGGACTTCGCTGACCACTTCCTCCATCACGATGGTCGCGACGTCATTTCCTCGGAGGGCGACCATCACACCCGTTGCCCCATCCAGGGCAAGCTCCGCGGCCCTGATGCCGAACCTCGTACCGAGGAGGCGGTCGTAGGCAGTTGGCGTTCCTCCCCGTTGCAGGTAGCCGAGGGTCATCACCCGAGCCTCGTAACCCGTTCGGATCTCCAACTCTCGAGCAACCTCGCGACCGACCCCACCCAGAAGCTCGAACCCGAACGAGTCCAGTCCCGTGGTTGACACCTCACCCGATGGCGCTGGGGCACCCTCAGCCACGACCACCAGCGAATAATCATGACCTGCGGAGTGCCGACGAGTGAGATGTGCGGCCAACTCCTGGTATTCAGTGGGGGCCTCGGGGACGATGATCGCCTCGGCGCCGCCAGCGATACCGGAACATGTCGCAATCCATCCTGCCGTTCGGCCCATGACTTCGACGACCATGATCCGGTCGTGCGACTCGGCCGTGGTGGTCAGACGGTCGATGGCGTCGACCACGATCTGCACCGCTGTGTGAAAGCCAAGCGACACATCCGTGCCCGCGATGTCATTGTCGATGGTTTTCGGGAGGCCCACGATCCTCAAATCACCTTCCCGGGCGAGACGTGCCGCAGTCCGCAAAGTCCCGTCGCCACCCAACACGACGACCGCCTCGATCCCTTCCTCTTCGACCGTTCTCGCCACCGAGGGGTAGCCGTTGCCATGGACGAAGGGATCGATCCGTGAAGTTCCAAGGATCGTCCCACCTCTGGCGACTATGCCGCGCACGGCGTCCCGATCGAGCGGACGGGTTATACCGTCCATCAAGCCTTTCCAGCCCTTCTCGATGCCAACGACATCAACACCTTCAGCCGCCAGCCTGGTCACGACGGCGCGAATCGCTGCATTCAGTCCAGGGCAGTCGCCTCCCGCGGTGAGCACTCCGATCGCCATAGCGCCGTTTCTAGCGGAACGTACCCGGCAAGTGCCTTCGCCGCAGGCCTGGGCAGCGGCCGGCCCCCTGCTCTTGTTGCGCACCCCCCTCGGATTCGCTTCCGCGGTGTCGCTCCCCCAGCTGTTCGGCGACCCGCCTCTCCCCGCGCATCGGACGCCTCCATGTCGAGAAGATTTCTTCGGAGCCGGATCGCAAGTGATGGTGATGTAGTCGTCGTTCCTTCTACCGGCGAGGTCGTCGGTCTCACCGCAGACCGGACATTCCACCTCCAGTGCCATCAGGCCCACTCGGGCCCGCATTGCGGATAGGGGGAGCTCGGGTGGATCATAGGCACTCGGTTGATGACTTGAGTCACCGAGGATTTGGACTTCCACGCGAGAATCCACACGTCTCTCACACTTGCCGAAACCTGCCAGTCACCTTCCGCATTCCAATGGCGGAAGTCTTCAACAGTCGGCCGGGCCGCCAAGCCAGCGCCGGCCAAAGGGAGCCTACGTCGTCATGTCCTTGACGAATCCGGTCGCGGCGAACTGGCGGACCTCGATCGGATGATTGGTCGCCTCGGCCACCATGCGCGCCCAGTCCCGGGCTTCGTCATCGTTCTCGGCGTTGATGATGTAGAAACCAGCGATCTGCTCCTTCGACTCGGCAAAAGGCCCGTCCGTCACGAGCACCTCACCCGGGTCGACGACCGAAGCAGCCTCTTCTCCTACGAGGGCACCGCCAAAGACGAACGAGCCTTTGGCCTCCAGCGCCTCCTCGACCGCCATGACCCTCTCCATGAACGCCTCCATCTCTTCCGGCGCGGTCGGTGCGCCCGGCACGTCACCCGCTACCCGATATGTGGAAAGCAAGTACTGACCCATGATCACTCCCATCGCAGCGGGCCTCTCCCGCAGCCACCCTTTATACGAAGTAGGGACGCCGAAATCGACAGGTGCGTCTTCGAGGCACCTGAAATGGTGCGCCGACGGTCGAATCGGCGACTCGGTCACCCTCGAACGGGCCCCCGGATCCCTACTCAGATGGATTCAAGGACTTCCGTCTGAGTCGAGCCGCCGGCTCCAACACTACGAAGAACCTCGAGCACTTCGGCGTCTGTGACATCGTCTGCGATGAAAGGGTCACCAACATCTCTGAGCAGAACGAATCGCAATCGCGAATGTCGCTTCTTCTTGTCGCGCCTCATACCTTCGAGAACGTCCTCGGGCTGGAGGTGACTCGGGATCCGTGGCTCCAGCCCGATGTGGGCAACAAGTGCTTTGACACGCTCCGCGAGGTCGCTCCCTGCGTGGCCTTTCATGTGTGAGAGGCGAGTGGCCGCGACGAGGCCCACGGCGACCGCTTCCCCGTGATTGATTGCGCCATTCGATGCATACTCGATCCCGTACCCGAAGGTATGACCGAGGTTCAGGAACACTCGCTGCCCCGTCTCCTCGAGTGGATCCTCTTGCACGATGGCGATCTTGACCTGGATGGCCTGAGCCACCAGTGACTGGAGATCGGCGAGCATCCCTGGCGACAACGATGGCTGACGGTCCCAAGTCGTGTGCTCGATTCGTTCGAGCAACGAGCTGCTTGCGATCAGCCCATGCTTGACCACCTCAGCCAATCCGGACGAGAAGTCTCGCTGCGGCAGGGTCTGGAGCGTGCCGACGTCGGCCAGGACTGCCTTCGGTTGCTTGTACAGCCCGATGAGGTTGCGACCCTGGGGAACGTCGAGACTCACCTTGCCTCCGACACTCGTGTCGATCATCGCGAGAAGCGAGGTGGGACAATGAACCAGATCGATGCCGCGGAGATACGTGGCGGCTGCGAATCCGGCGATGTCACCGATGATGCTGTTCCCGAGCGAAACAACGGTGGCGGTGTTGTCGATCCCAGCCTCGAGAAGGTGTTGATAAACCGTTCCGACCGAATCGAGCGTCTTCTGTCCTCGACCAGAGGGCAGGACGATGGTCAGATCGACGTCGCCCAGGCTAGGTGCATAGAGGTCGCCGATAGCGTCATCGGTGATGACGACCAGGGGCCCTTGGATCGAAGCGAGCTGTCGGATGAAGGGGAGGATGCCGACGCCAACGGTGAAGGGGTAGCCGCCGGTCGGGTTCGAAACGTCGTATGTGCTGTGACTCTCCCAGAGTGCGGCCACCTCGTCGGCGATGACGCTCGGGTCGGCGTGATCCGTTGTGAGTTGCGGGAAACGAGCGTATCCGCTTTCCCTCTCGGTCATCAGCTCGACGATGCGTTGCCTGGGATCTTCGACTCTGAGCAGAGGTCGATCCCTTCTCGAGGGGTCGTTCGTGACGCGGTCGTGTATCTCATCCGGCGTGGCGACGAGACAGAAGATCCGGCCGTTCTTGCTCAGGGCGCGGAAGTTCTCCGGATCCAGGATCATTCGCCCCCCGGTGGCGATCACGAGACTCTTTCTGTCCCCTAGCTCCGCTGCCACCCCTCGTTCGATGGACCGAAACTCCGCTTCCCCCCTCTCTTCGAAAATGGTCGAGATCGGACCATGCCTGGCTTCGATCAGGGCATCAGTGTCCACGAACTCCATGTCGAGTTTGAGCGCCAGCTCGCGCCCGACGGCCGTCTTGCCGGTTCCCATGAATCCGGTCAACACGAGATTGTGCTCTGGACGCATGTCGACAAGGTACCGAAAGGCTTTCGTTTCACGCGAAATGGCTGCACGGCACTCGGTGACCACCACCCGTCAACGACAGCGACGCCGGCGAAGACCGCAAGATCCATCGGGCCGGATCGCCAAATCGAGCAAGTTCGCATCTACTGGGGGACGAACCCTCCGCCGTAGCCCCTCGCGTGCCCGAAGTGAGCAGAAAGGATCTGCCCGTGGACGCGGCAGGCAATTCAACTTGGCTGTCAAGAGACGGCTGGACCTCACAGGCTTGCGGCGTCAACGGCTTGGGCGATGCCTTCAACGGCCCGGTCGATCCGTTGTCGATGGACCGCGGAGGAGCTCGTTCTGTGGCGTCGGCATGCCGGCCACCGACTGAGGGCTCTTTGCCGGCGGAGAACCAGATCCGTCCGATCCGACGAGCGATTCGAGCATGGCCGCGGACCGGGGGTGATCAGCCCATGGCGTGAAAGGTGGAGCGCAGGGCCGGGTACAACTCCTGATAGCGGTGGTGGGCCTCGTGGTAGAGATCGACGAGGTCAGAAGGTGAGGCGGCCGGTCGGGCCGTGACCATGGTTGTCACGGCGTCGTCCACCGACGCAACGTGACCGGCGCCGACGGCTGCGAGTAGGGCTGCGCCGTAGGCGGCTCCCTCTTCGGTGGACACGGTGTCGATGCGGGTGTCGAGCACGTCGGCGAGGATCTGACGCCACAGCTCGCTGCGAACGCCTCCACCCGAGGCTCGGATCGAGTCTGGTTTGGGGATTCCTGCCTGAGTCATGAGATCGAGCCCGTCACGGAGACCGAAAGCGACTCCCTCGAGCACCGCTCTGGTCATATGGCGTAGATCATGGCCGACCGTGAGCCCGACGAAGGCACCGCGCGCCTTGGGATCGGGGTGCGGCGTCCTCTCCCCGGTGAGATAGGGCAGGAATAGGAGCCCGTCGCTCCCCGCATCGACCTCGACAGCCGAGGCGACCAACTCTGTGAAGCTCCGTCCCGGTGCCAAGGCATCTCGCAGCCAGCGGAGGCTGCCGGCGGCGGAGAGCATGACTCCCATCATGTGCCAGCGTCCGGGAACGGCGTGACAGAAGGCGTGGACGCGCGCCCGCTCATCGATCGCCGGCCCGTCGGAAGTGGCGAAAACGACCCCGGACGTGCCCAGTGAGAGGGCGAAAATGCCCGTGGACACCGCACCGACCCCCACGGCATTGGCCGACTGGTCACCCCCACCACCCACTACCGGCGTGCCCTGGAGCAGCCCCGTGGCGCCGGCGGCCCCCGGAGTGAGTGTCCCGGTGACCTCCGGGCCCTCGAAAGTGGGTGGAAAGAGGTCAGGGTCGAGCTCGAGTGCGGTGAGCACCTCCTCCGACCAGGTCCTGGCGGCGAGATCGAACAAACCCGTCCCCGAGCCACCGGCAACGTCGAGCGCTCGGCCGCCGGTGAGCCGGTATCTCACGTAGTCCTTGGGGAGCAGGACAGTCGCGACCCGATCCCAGTTTTCGGGCTCGTTGTTCCTCACCCACAGCAGCTTCGGAGAGGTGAACCCGGTGAGGGCGTCGTTGCCCGTGATTCGGATGAGACGCTCGAGACCCACCCGATCTCTGATCTCGTGGCACTCCGCGGAGGTTCGCTGGTCGTTCCAGAGGAGTGCGGGCCGGATCACGTCCCCGGTCGAGTCCAACAGCACCGAACCGTGCATCTGACCGGTGAGCCCCACCGCCTCGATGTCAGCGGGGAATACCCCAGACCTTCCGAGGACGTCGGCGATCGAGTTGACCGTCGCGTCCCACCACAGATGGGGATCCTGCTCGGACCACATAGGCTTCGGGATGTCGTAGTCGTACGAAGAGCTGCCAACGGCGACGACCGACCCTGCCTCGTCCACCAGCAGAGCCTTGGTGGCGGTGGTCGAGGCGTCGATCCCCATGACGTACCTCATATGTCACCAGATCCCAGGATCGCATCCAGCGCCGCCCCCTCGTCTGGGCAGGTCCCGGCCGTCCAAATCTCCGATATGCGCGCCGGCCGGTCCCCGATTGCGACGAGTCCTCCGATGCACTCCAGCTCACAGAATCCCTGACCCACATACACCTGGCTGCGGGCTCCGAAGTCGGGCACGGCACCCTCGGAGGTGAAAACGGCCTCTTTGGTGAAGAGCCAGCCTTCACGAAGGTACCCGAGACGCTGTGCGACGGGCCCGACTCCGAGCTTGAGCGGCGGGCCGTCGCTCGCGGTGATCAGCGCTGCTCCCGTGTCGAATCTGAGCCGGGGGTCGTCCAGCGACGTGTACGGCCACAAGACGACCGTCCGGTTTGGCCGGGGACCGGTGTCATCGCTTGTCATCGGCAGCAAAGCAAGCCCGCCCAGGGGGAACTGCGTGATGGCCCACGCCGCCAATTCTCGGTCATCTCCGGGTGTGCCCTCGATCCTGTGCTCGACGATGAGATCATCCCCGCGGCAGGAGACCTTCATCGTCTTTGTTAGGCCGGCTCCATCGGGCGGAGCGGTGACGGACGCCGTCCCGTTTTCCACGCTGACCTCGCAGAGGTGGTCGTCGCCGGCGTAGGTGATCTCGGCGATCTCGGGCGCGGCCCACAGTCTGTGGCCTCCATGGAAGCGATAGACCCCACCCGGATGGTCGATGACGTGGCCACTGTCGAGTTGGGCAAGGAGCGGTGGGCTGTCGTCACGACGAAGACTCACGATTCGGGGCCCGAAGTCGTTGGCGATTTCGAGCTGATACGAGCCGAGCTCGACCTCGGTCAACTCAGTCCTCGACCGACCAGATGACCTCGTTCACTCTGTTCTCGAGCAGCTCCTGGCGGCCCGACACCGGCTTCGGGTCGATCTCGCCGGACATGACCCTCGACTCGAGGGAGGTCAGGGTCTCCGTCCCATCCAGGATCGCCGCGCCCAGAGTCTGGGTCCAACCCCGGTATCGCTCGGCCTTCGGTCCCGAGAGGGTCTCCTCCTCGATCATGTCGGCAGCGACGAGCAGCGACCGGGCCAGGGTGTCGATGCCCCCGATGTGCCCGTGGAAGAGATCGTCCCTGGCCAGAGACTGGCGGCGCAGCTTGGTGTCGAAGTTGAAGCCTCCGGTGGTGAAGCCACCGGCGTTCATGAGCTCGTACAACGCCAGAGACGTCTCGTCGACCGAGTTGAGGAACTGATCGGTGTCCCAGCCATTCTGCGGATCGCCCCGGTTGGCGTCGATCGAGCCGAAGATGCCGTTGGCCACCGAGTAGGCCACCTCGTGGTGGAACGAGTGCCCTGCCAGGGTGGCGTGGTTGCCCTCGATGTTGACCCGGTAGTCGTCGACGAGGTCGTAGTTGGTGAGGAAGCCATGCACCGACTGACAGTCATAGTCGTATTGGTGCTTGGTCGGCTCGGCGGGCTTCGGCTCGATGAGGAGTGTCCCCTCGAACCCGATCTCCCGCTTGTGATCCGCCACCATGTGAAGGAACCGGGCGAACTGCTCCTGCTCCCGCTTCAGATCGGTGTTGAGCAGGGTCTCATAGCCTTCCCGGCCACCCCACAGCACATAGTTGGACCCACCGAGACGATGGGTCGACTCCAGGGCGTGCTTCACCTGGGCGGCCGCGTAAGCGAACACCTCGGGGTTCGGGTTGGTGGCGGCTCCGGCGGCGTAACGGGGGTGGCCGAACAGGTTGGCCGTGCCCCAGAGGAGACGGATGCCGGTTTCCTCCATCTTCTCCTCGGCGTAGTCGACCATGGCATCGAGGTTCTTGGCGCTGTCGACGAAAGTCTCTCCAACCGGGGCGATGTCGACGTCGTGGAAGCAGAAATAGGGAACTCCGAGCTTGGTGAAGAACTCGAAAGCGGCGTCCATCTTCTGCCGAGCCGCGGCCATGGGGTCGTCGGTCCGTTCCAGCCAGGGTCGATCGAAGGTGCCCTGTCCGAACACGTCGTTGCCGGGCCAGCTGAACGAGTGCCAGTAGCAGACTGCGATCCGGAGCTGGTCCTCCATCCGCTTGCCCAGGACCTCCCGGTCCGGGTCGTACACCTTGTAGGCGAAAACGTCGTCCGACTCCAGACCTTCGAATTCGACCTGGCCCACCCCTTCGAAAAACGTCACTGTGCGCCTCCTATCCCATCGACGCCTCGGAGACCGGCCGAAACGCCATCTCCAGTATGCGGTGGCTACGGGGACGAGTCAGCACGAACATGACCGCGTCTGCGACGTCCTCCGGGCTCATCATCTTCGCCAACTCCGGCATGTCGGGAGTTCGGCCCCGGCCCATGGCGAAGTCTGTCGCAACGCCTCCCGGCTCTACGTTGGTGCAGCGCACGCCCCTCTCCCGCAGCTCATGGTCGAGCGCCCGGGTCAGCCCCACCTGGGCGAACTTGGAGGAGCAGTAGACAGCCTCGAGTGGGAGGCCGCGGCGACCCGCCTCACTGGCCACCGTCACCAGGTCGGCCGCATCGGACTCGACGAGGTAGGGGAGGGCGGCACGTGCCGAGTAGATGGCCCCCTTCACGTTGACATCGATCATCTCCTCGAGGTGCTCGAGGGGCAGATCGAGGAACGGCCCGTATGCCCCGACTCCGGCGTTTATGACCAGGATGTCGATGCCGCCGAAGCGTTCGGCGGTGGCTGCGGCGAGGTTTTCGAGCGCGGCGAGGTCGCGCACGTCGGTCGACTGGGCGATCGCCTTGCCGATGCCCAGGTTGTCCCCGCTGCGGGATGCAAGCC
>DASUUP010000352.1:0-5917 GCA_036373995.1 Acidimicrobiia bacterium | reverse complement strand
CGGAGCGCCGCTGCTGATCGCCGGCGTCGTCGGCACCATGTTCGGCCTCTGGGAGCAAGTGAACGTGGTGTCGGGGATCGCCGTACTCCTCATCGCAGGATGGGAGTTCTTCCTGGGCGTCTACCTGGTCGTGAAAGGCTTCCGACCCTCAGGCGTGGCCAAACTCAATACGCAGGCGGTGGTAGCCGGCGCCTAACCCCACCCTTGATCATCTCCCAGCACAAATCCACCCCTTCTATCTACCACCCAAGGAGACATCCACATGGTTACCCAATCCCACCCCTACCCCGCCCGCCTGAGTGTCGACTATCCCGAAAGTCTGAGCAGGGTCTCCACCTTGTTCCGACTCATCTGGGCAATACCCATCTTCGTCATCCTCGCCTTGCTCACAGCGATCGCCAGTGACACCGTCACTGTGATCACCGACAGCGGCGAGGTGGTGTCCAGGATCACCAGGACCGGTTTGGGAATCGTCGGCGGACTGTCCGTGGCGACGATGCTGATGATCGTCTTCCGGCAGCGATACCCACGCTGGTGGTTCGATTTCTCCCTCGCGCTCAGCCGGTTCTCGAACCGGGTCGGCGCCTATCTGGGTCTGCTCACCGATCGGTATCCGTCGACCGAAGCTGAGCAGTCGGTGCACCTCGATCTCGACTACCCGAATGTGGAACAGGACCTGAGCCGGTGGATGCCGTTGGTGAAATGGCTGTTGGCCATCCCTCACTACATCGTCCTGGCCGTGCTTGGGGTGGGGGCGGCCTTGGCCATCCTCATCGCCTGGTTCGCCATCCTCATCACCGGCCGTTACCCGCGGGCACTCTTCGACTACGTAGTCGGGGTGGGGAGATGGGCCCTGAGAGTCCAGGCCTACTCCACCCTGCTCATCACCGACCGGTACCCCCCGTTCAGCCTCCGCTGAACCGATCAAAGGCCAGGTCCGCCAGTCACTGACAGGACCTAGCCCGGCCCCGAGATGCCATGAAGCATCTCGAGGCCGGGCTGGCAAGAGGAAGTGCGCCACCACGAGCAACGGCCCTTGAGCCGGGACACGAAAAACGAAAGACCACATCATGACTTCAATCCCCACAAAGGGACTAACCAAGGACTTAGGCGACCTCTGGACACGCGTAGGCGACATTTTCAGGGGCGTCACGAACACGGTGAGAGATCCCTTCTCGGCCGATACCACCGGCCTGCCCGACGCGGCCGGCACGGAGATCGTCGAGCTGAGGGATGGCGACCGCTTCGATCTGAAGGCGGGCTCCGTGCGCAAGCGCCTCGGCGATGCCGTCGTCAAAATGCTCGCATTCAACGGCTCGATCCCAGGCCCCACGCTGAACGTCTCGCAGGGCTCGGAGGCGACGATCCACTTCACCAACGAGGCGGACCTCGAGACCACGGTGCATTGGCACGGCCTCAGGTTGGACAACCACTCCGACGGCGTGCCGCAGAGTCACGGGGGCACGCAAGCGCCGGTCCCGGTTGGTGCCAGCTTCACGTACACGCTCCGCTTCCCTGACCCCGGCGTCTACTGGTACCACCCGCATGTCCGAGAGGACTACACCCAGGAGCTGGGGCTCTACGGCACCATCGTCGTCGCTCCGAGCGATCCCGACTACTGGGCGCCCGCGAATCGCGAGCTGGTGGTGGTGCTCGACGACATCCTCCTGAAGGGGAACAGGGTCGCCCCGTTCAGCCGGACCGAGTCGAACCGGACGGCAATGGGGCGCTACGGCAACGTGATGCTGGTGAACGGGGAGACCGACTATGCCCTCGAGGCGACGCGGGGTGAGGTGGTGCGCCTGTACCTGATCAACACCGCCAACGTGCGCCCGTTCAACGTCCGCATCCCCGGCGCCCGGATGAAGCTGGTTGGAGGCGACAACGGCCGGGTCGAGCGCGAGCAGCTCGTCACAGAGGTCCTGATCGCGCCGTCCGAGCGTGTCGTCGTCGACGTCCTCTTCGAGCAAGTGGGGCAGCTCCGGCTGCAGCATCAGACGCCGGAGCAGGCCCACACCCTCGGGACGGTCACCGTGCACGAGCGACCGATCGAGCAGTCGTACGCACGGGAGTTTTCCACCCTGCGCACCAGTCCCGAGCTCGTGGCAGAACGGACGCGGCTCGAAGCCGACCTGCAGCGCTCCCCCGACAAGACGCTGGCGCTGGTGGCCGAGATGCCCGGCATGAGTGGCCATGGTGGCGGGCATGCGCCCGTCGACATCGAGTGGGAAGACACGATGGCGCTGCACAACCGGATGACGACGCCCCGGAACATGTTCTGGAAGCTCGTGGACCGCGAGACCGGGGCGGTGAACCATGCGATCCAGTGGTCGTTCAAGGTCGCGGACCGCGTGAAGCTCCGGATAGTCAACGATCCGCACTCGGACCACCCCATGCAGCATCCATTCCACATCCACGGCGAACGCTTCCTGGTCCTGAGCCGCGACGGGGTGCCAAACGAGAACCTCGTCTGGAAGGACACCGTGCTCATCCGAACGGGCGAGACGGTTGATCTGCTGGTGGAGATGAGCAATCCGGGGCGGTGGATGGCGCACTGCCACATCGCCGAGCACCTTGAGAGTGGGATGATGCTGAGCTTCGAAGTGCAGTCTTCGTCGTCGCGGGAGCGGAGGAACAGGTCATCACTGGCTCGGCATTGATGGGCTTCGGCTTCGGCGGACATTGTTGCCCTTGCTCTCCATGTGGTTGACCGATCAGCCTGGTGTGGCCCCCGATCGTGCCGGCACTCGTCGTTTGGATATTCGTTCAGCCGCGCAAGGATTTGCGGAGCCGAACTCGTTTATCGCTTGTGTGTCCGGTGCTTAGGGTTCTGGCGCTCGCACCTTTGGGCGTTGTTAATGGAGCCGTCCTCATCGAAGATGAGGGCGTTGCCGCCGTTGCCAGCCAGCCGATTCTGGATGCCGTTGAGTCGGTCCGGATCGGGACGTCGCTGGCGGACTCCTAGGAGGATCCGGATGCCTCGACTTCAGTACAAGACCTTTGCGATGCCAGACGAAGTCCGTACCTTTCCCAATGGCAGTGCCGAAGTTGTCAGACTCGAAGAGTCGGTCGTTGGTCGTGCCGTGTACGAGCCTGGTTGGCGCTGGTCGACCGTCATGCCGGCAATCGCGGGGACCGTCCGCTGTCAGCTCCACCACCTGGGGTACTCCATCTCAGGCACGATGCACGTCGAAAGCGACGACGGTGAGGCGATCGACATCCCACCGGCTTCGGTGTATGAAATCCCTCCCGGTCACGACGCCTGGGTGGTAGGCGACGATCCGTGGGTGACTGTCGAGTGGACGAGCGCCCGCGTCTTTGGGCTCGTTCCAGAGGGAGCCGGCGAAGGAGTCCTTGTCACCGTCTTGTTCACGGACATCGTCGACTCGACGGCGACTTTGCAGAGGATTGGCGACGAGGCCTGGCGCGACCTCCTAGCGATCCACAACACTCGTCTCCGAGACCAGCTCAACATTTTCCGGGGCCGTGAAGTAAAAACCACCGGTGACGGTTTCCTCGCCGTTTTCGACAGCCCCGCTCGGGCGGTGCGGTGTGGTGCCGCGATGGCCCTCTCCGCACGCCAGATGGACCTCCCGATCCGGGTCGGGGTCCACACAGGCGAAGTCGAACTCGTTGGCAGTGATGCTCGCGGGTTTGCCGTCCATGCCGCTGCCCGTGTCATGGCCCTCGCCGGTCCGGACGAGGTCCTCGTGTCCTCAACGACCTTCGATCTGCTCGAGGGTTCAGGTTTGAAGCTCGAGGAAGCAGGCAGCCACGAGATGAAAGGCATGCCAGGTGCGCGGAAGGTGTTCCGACTCGTTCTAGCAGCCGCCTAGGTCCGGGAAAGTCCTGCCCGAGGGACAGTTCGGAGAAGTTCCTGGCGATAGCGGCAACTTCGGTGATTACGAGGCCGGACTTGTACATCAGATAGCCCAGGATCAGGCCATTTCCAAAGGGGACGATCAATCCGGGACCCAGCTCATCCCGGCAAGATAGAAGGCGGCTAAGACTGAATCTCCGCCGTATCGTGCACCCGGTGCCGCACCAGGCGCTTCCACCATCATCTGTCGGGCGAACTCCTGACCACCTCAGAAGCGAACCGGCCGCCGGGGTCGTGGTCGAGTGCTACTAAGCCTGCAGCTGCCGCTTCGACGGTCTCTGATGAGACCTTGCCGCCTCGTTAGGTGTGAGGTGCTTCCCGACCCCCGTGCTGTCCTTAACCAGGAGCCCGCAAGGGCGACAAGACCTCAGGTTCGAAGCACCTCTCAGAAAACGACAGTCGCGTTCAGCGACCCAGCCTTCTCGCTCGGCTACAGCCGGGCGCTGCTCTTGGTCGGCGTGCTCGCCAGCGCCTGGATACCTGTGGCAGCCTGGACATTCCGCGTCAAACGAGCCATGTAGTGAGCCTGCCCCACCCGATCCTCGCGGGGGAATGAACGTTGATAAGGCATTGTGTCTCAAGGCGAGCAATGGCGATCACTGGTCTTTCATCACTCGGCACATCGTTCCACTGTCATGACGGTGGCGAGGGTGATGTCTGCTAGGTGTTTGTAGTCAAGCTTGTCGGGTGTGTCCGTAGGCTGGTGGTAGTGGGGATAGCGGAAATTGGCTGTGTCTGTGACGAGAATCGCTGGGTCCCCTCGTTCCCAGAAGGGTTTGTGGTCACTGCGCGCGAAGTCACGGACGAAGGGGACTGTGCGAGTCAGGACGGGTCCAAGACCGACTAGATCCGCTGGATCCCTGAGCATGATCACCTTGCCGCCAACGGCCTGTAGCGCACTGGCGAATGTGGCTGCAAGTCTCGATGACCTTCTTCGATATAGAACTGCAGCAAAGTCGCCAGTCATGTCGTTAGCTCTCATGCGCGCTACCTGGCTGCGATAGACCACCCCCAGGCCGGGTGGCAGCAACTGGCTGCCGGGCTCTTTGGACATATACGCCATCGTTTCAAGGACGATTACTGCTGAGATATCTCGGTCAACTCGGACCGTCTCAGCAAGATGGTCGGATCCATGCAGGCCGATTTCCTCCATATCGACAGCAGCGAGGATCACCGTCCTTTTGAATCTGCGGTCGCCGAGGAGACGGGCAACTTCGATGAGGGCCACCACGCTGGCCGTATTGTCGTTCGCGCCAGGGCTGTCACAGATGGTGTCATGATGAGCGAGCACCAGCACAGCCTCGGCGGATACGGCACCTTCGCGGATGGCGACAACGTTGACACCATCAAGAGACTCGTAGACAGTCGGTCCCCAGTCTCCGTTGTCGAAGGTCCCTAGGTCCAAGTATCCGGAGACATCGTCCCTGTGGAAGGGTTGCATGTGGGAGTCCCATCCCGCTGATCGGAAGGCCTCGAGGATCAGCTCGTCCGCCTTGGCCATCGCCTCGGGATGATGAATACGACTGCGGGGAGCCGGGAACGATTCGACCACAACTCTCAAACGCTCAACATCGATTGAGGCTCGCCGAGCAGAAGCAGATTCCTCCTCATCGGGAGTGACAGGGACGACGTCAGGCTCTCCGGCGCCAAACAAGAAAGGGCTCCTCAACCGATCCGAGGCCCGTGCCAGTGTAATCGCCACCATCACCCCTTAGGAGACGTAGCCACCGTTCTGGATTTGGGAAGATTGGCTTTTCAGTCGCCGGTTGACGACCCCAAGTACCCAAACCGGATAACCCTCGTCCACCGGTACGAGATCTGTCCATGCACCCACCCGAATGAGGTGCCTCGAGTCGGAATGGTGTTGGCCGTCTGAGGAGCGCGAGACTCATGTAACGGCCGAATCAGCTCATCGGGAGCTGGTCAGAAACAGCTCTGACCAGGAGGTTCAGTGGAGCTGACGGGATTTGAACCCGTGACCCCCTCGTTGCGAACGAGGTGCTCTGCCAGGCTGAGCTACAGCCCCCTTTGCGGGAA
>DASUUP010000351.1:0-6258 GCA_036373995.1 Acidimicrobiia bacterium | reverse complement strand
CCAGGGATACTGCGACTACTTGAACCACCGCATCGAGATGGCTACTCGCAAACAGGCCGACGTCGACTCTTTCGAAGCCTATGACGACTGGGCGCGATCTGGCTTCCCCGGCTTCGACCCTGAGAAGAGTTGACGTCTACGGGAGCAGCTCGTATGCCGTCGTCGGGTCAGGCGGTGGCCACCGCCGGCGCCTTCACCCCGATCCACGCCGAGTGAGGCAAGATAGGGAAGACGGCTGATGATCCCGGCGATGTCTCCGGTGCCATCGGCATTCGCGTCGGCGAAGGAGCGGATGTAGATCTGGTAGATGACAGCCTGACGCCACCAGGCAGAGCTTTGAGTCACGGCGGGAGAGTAAGGCGGCTGATAGCGGCGCGCCAGAAGACTGGCCTCAGTCGCCGGGTCCCTCCAGGGCCCAGGTCACAGTCTCGGGATCGGTCATCTCGATGCCCTTGTAGACGGGTGCGCGCAGGTGGTCGTCGTGGGTCCACTCCTTGTATTCCACCTTCACTACGATCCCCGGCTCGACCCACACTGGTGGCCCGCCAGGAACGACGACGTCATTGAAGAACGGGCTGGTGGGACGTTCCAGCTGCGACAAGGCCTCGTGAAATGCGCGCAGGGAAGCGTCATTGAAACCGGAGCCCACGGCGGCGATCCATCGAAGCCCGGTCGGCTCGTAGAGGCCAACCAGGATCGACCCGAAGGTCGATGACCGTCCCCCGTCGCCTGGCAGGTATCCCCCGACCACGGCTCGCAAGTTGTGCCGCACCGAGATCTTTTGCCAATCGTCCGACCGCCGACCCGGCCGATAAGGCGACCCGAGACGTTTGGCCACGACCCCTTCCAAGCCCCGATCCTTCACGGCAGCAAACAAGCTGATGCCGGTCTCCGGTGTCGGCTCGGGGACGACTATCGGAGCCTGCAGATCGAGACGAGCCAGGAGCTCTCGCCGCTTCTCATAAGGAAGATCCGTCACATCGGCCCCGTGGAACAAGACATCGAACACCACGAGGTTCACGCCCACCCTGGCTCCGGTCCCAGTCCCCCCGAACCCGGTTCTCTGCTGGAGGAGGGAGAACGACGGCAGGCCGTTGTCATCGAAGGCCACGATCTCGCCGTCGATGACCACTCCATCGGGGATCTCCAGACTCCCCACCTCCGGGAATGGGCCCAACAGGTCGAGACCTCGTCGCGACCGGGCCCGCACCTTTCCTCCCTCGGCTCCGACGATCGCCCGGTAACCATCCCATTTGACCTCGAACCACCACCCCGGATCGTCGAACGGGTCATCCCGCCGAGCGGCGAGCATCGGCTCGAAGTCGGGCAACCTCACGAACCCGGGGAATGTGGAGGCAGGCTCACCCGGCGTGAAGTTCCTCCCTGACCAACCGGTTGACGAGACCACCGTCGAGGTCGTCGCCGCGGCTCCTCATGAGGTGCCCGGTCACCCGCCCGGCAGCCTTCTCGTCACCGCCAACACCCAACTCGACGATCGTCTCTTTGACGAGCGCACGGGTCTCGTCTTCCCCCAGCTTCGTGGGAAGCCATCTCGAGAGGTAGTCGACTTCGTAGGCGAGCTTGTTGGCCATCGCCTCACCTCTATCCCCCATCTCGGAATACTCGGCGCGGGACTTGTCCATCTTCTTGACGTAGGAGGCGATGACCTTCTGATAGAAGGCATCATCCACAGGGCCTTCGAAGTCGGGTTGGCTGCGGGCGATGGCGATCTCGGTCTGAACCTGGCGGATGACATCGCGGCGCGGCCCGTCCTTGGCCTTCATCGCGTCTTTCAGCTCGTCGGCGAGTTGTTCGGCAATGGTCATGATTCCTCACCTCGGAGTGTTTCGCTGATGAGCCCGGGATCGTCGGTAATGATGCCCGCAACCCCCAACTCCACCAACTCCCGCGCTCTCTTCGGGGCGTTGACGGTCCATGGATAGACGGCCAGCGCGGCGCTTACCGGCTCGGCGAGGAGGGAGTGCTCAGGGACCAGGGCCTTGTGCCCGACGTCGAAGCAATGTTTGACAATCTCATCGAAGGCAACACCAGACGACACGGCGAGGCCTGTGGCCACGTCGGGAAACACCCGACGCACCTCCGTCAGTGTCTCCGGATTGAATCCTGTGACCATGTCGCCGGGCCGTGCCCTCTCCGCCGCCTCCAAGGCGAGGCGATGATCGGGTTCGAACCCTGGCTCGAATGGCAGGTTCTTGATCTCGAGCTGGACCGGCGTGTCAGGCAGGGCAGCGAGTGCCTCGTCGAGGAGAGCGGGATGATGCATGTCGCCGAGGTCGAGCTCGGCGAGCACCGACCACGGAGTCTCCGCGATGAGATACCCCCCGAGATCGGGGTCATGCGACAGTATGAGCTTCCCGTCTTTGGTCCGCCTGACATCGATTTCGACGGCGTCTGCGACGCCGGCGGCGGCGATCAGCCCGCTGAGTGTGTTGTCGGGGTAACGGGTTGGCCACCCCCGGTGACCGACGACAGCGACCTGGTTTTTTTTGCTGCTCAATCCAAGAAATCCGTTTACAACGCAGTTTTCGGACAGTACCGTTCGTGGCGGAATCCCCCCAAGCATCTCCGGGTGACCCCCGTGACGATGTCCTTGTGAAAAAGATCACAAAGTAAGGAACACATGACCCTCACAACCATCACCACCGATTGGCGGGACCTCGCCGCATGTCGGGATTCGGAGCCAACGCTCTTCTTCCCGGTAGGCACCACCGGTCCGGCCGTGGAGCAGATCGATGCCGCTGTCGCCATCTGCAACACATGCATGGTTCGTGAAGATTGCCTTCAGTACGCCCTGGAAACCAACCAAGAGTCCGGCGTCTGGGGCGGCTACGCCGAGGACGACCGCCGTCGTCTCCGCAAGCGCTGGCTGGCCGAGCGACGTCGTCGCTCCGTCTGAAACGAACCGTCGAGATTGAAGGGCGCAACCTGATTCCATCGCGCGACGCCTTTCTCACGTTCTGTGTCGATTTTTCCGTCTCGGAGACGGAAAAATCGACACAGAAGGGTTTGCGGGACTAGCTGGCAGGCGAGAAGCCCACGGTTCGCTGGCTATCGGCGTCCTCGATCTCGATGAATGCAACACTGCGCGCCGGGATCCCCACGGTGCGGCCCTTGGCGTCGGTGAACCAACCGAGACCCCCCTCAGCCACCGCCTTCTCCATCTCCTTCTTGAACTCCTTGGCGTCTTCGACCTCCAACTCGAGGAGTTTGTCGGTCGTGCTTATACCTATGCGAACCTTCATGGCGGTCGATCGTAACCCCCTTCCAATGGCTGGGCCTCGGCCGTACCTTCGAAGACATGGGGCGACCATTGCTGATCGTTGGGCTCGTCGGGTTGCTCATGGCCAGCGGCGTCGCAAAGGCTGCTCCGGCAGGCGAGGTGAAGCTTCCCGTGACGATGGGAAGCACAGAAGCGGCGCCCGAGGCGGTCGATGAGGTGGTCGTCGAGAGAGGTGACCATCTCTGGAAGATCTCCGAGCGGCACGTCGAACACCGCTCCCCCGGGCTGCGCGTCGCGCCCTATTGGTCGAAGGTGATCGAGGTCAACACTCCCTCGCTGCGATCAGGCGACCCGGACCTGATCTACCCCGGTGAGGTGATCCGGCTTCCGGAGATCAACGAACGGCCGTGAACTTGTAGACGCCACCCTCGTAGGTGGCGAGGTACAGCTCGCCGTGACCGTCGAGGCCGTATGTCGTGATCTGGCCGACCTCGCCACCGAGGTCCGCAGTCCAGTCCCGGTCATTGCTGGCCTGGCCGTCGACGAACTCGAACCCGCGAACCCACTTGCCCACCCAGTCGGAGTAGAAGTAGGTGCCGGCAATCTCCGGAATCTCCTCGCCCCTGTACACGTAGCCGCCAGTGATGGACAGCCCCACCACCGCATCCGGCTCATCCTCGGGCGCCGAGTGCCGGTACGTGATCACCGGTGACGTGTAGTTCTCCGCGTCGCAATCCTGAACGTGGAAGCAGCGGGTGCCCTCCATGTCGGACCAGCCGAAGTTGTAGCCACCCTCCTCGATCGACACGACGTTGACTTCCTCCTCATCGGCGTGCCCTACGTCGGCGATGTAGATGAGACGGTCGACCGGGTCGATGGCGAATCGCCAAGGGTTGCGGAGACCGTAAGCCCAGACGTCGCCGAGACCGCCCCCGTCGGCGAAAGGGTTGTCCGGCGGGACCGAGTACGGATCGCCGCTGTCGACATCGATGCGGACGATGGTGCCATAGGGGGTGTTCGGATCCTGTCCTTGTGCCCTGCTGTCCGCCCCATCCCCCATCGAAACCCACAGGTAGCCGTCCGGCCCGAAGGCCACGTTGCCTGCGTAGTGACGGATGTCGGTGGAATCCGGCGGCTGATCGTATTCGAAGATCACCTCTTCGCTCGCCGCGAACGCGACGTTGGGGTCGGTCGGGGAAACCGCGAACTCGGAGAGTTGGCGACGGCCGTCTTTGTCCGTGTAGTAGGCGAAGAACCGGCCGTTGTTCGCATAGTCCGGATGGAACGCGAGACCGAGCAGGCCGCGCTCGATGCCGTTCGAAGAGACGTTCTCCGTCAGATCCAGGAAAGGCGTGTCGAGCCGAACACCGTTCTCGTCGATGACGCGGATGACACCGAAACGCTCGACGACGAAGAGACGGTCGTCACCGGGCGGCGCAGCGAGGGCAACTGGCTGCTGGAAGCCGTCGAGGATTAGGTCGAGCGCTACGGATTGCAGCGGGGCGAGGTCGGGGTCGCCCGACGCTGCAGTCGAGCTGGTGTCGTCGTCGCTCGGAGCCGTCGTCGACGAGCCATCCCCGTCGGCTGGTGTGGTCGTGCTCGATCCGTCCACCGTGGTTGTCGTGGTCTCGCCGCCCGCTTGTGGGTTATCGGCATCACCGCCGGAGCCGAATACGCGCAAGATGAGGAAGGCTACGAGAAAGAGGGCGACGAGTGCCACGAGGAGGGCGCGATAGCGGGCGTGATCGGGTGAGGGTGGTTCGCGGTGTCGGGCGGTCACAGAATTTCGGATTGTATGACCGACGAGGGCGAAACCCGACTTCTGGCAGGGAGTCCCCGAGGGTCAGGCGTTCTCGCCGAGAAAGATCTCCGAAACCGACGAATCCATGAAGATCGCCTGGAGAGTCTCGGCCAAGATCGGGGCGATGGACAGGACTGTCACGTTGTCGAGCGATTGGATGTCGCTGCTGACCGGGAGAGTGTTGGTGACGATGATCTCTTCGATTGGAGCGTTCTTGATCCGGTCGAGGGCCGGGTCGCTGAACACGCCATGAGTCGAGGCGATGCGGACGCTCTTGGCGCCGAACTGCTTCACCAACTCGGCGGCGTTGCACACCGTCCCGGCGGTGTCGATCATGTCGTCGACGATCACAACGTGGCGGTCGGTCACCTTTCCCGCCATGGATAGGGCCTCGGACTCGTTGTGCTCGGTCGGATCGCGCCGTTTGTAGATGAAGGCAACCGAACCGCCCAGATGACGGGCGTAGCGCTCGGCACGTTTCACCCCACCCGCATCCGGGGAGAGGATCGTCCGCTTGCCCGGCTCGACTCTGTCGGCGAGATAGTCGGTGATGATCGGCAGGGCGGTCAGGTGGTCCCACGGCTCGGTGATGAATCCCTGGAGCTGGCCGGTGTGGAGATCGACGGAGACGAGCCGGTCGGCGCCGGCCTTCATGAAGAGATCGGCGATCAAGCGTGCGGTTATGGGCTCGCGTGGCATCACCTTCTTGTCCTGACGGGAGTAGCCCACAAACGGGATCACCGCCGTGATCCGGCGTGCCGATGCTCGGCGCAGCGCGTCGATCGTCACCAACTGCTCCATAATGTTGTCATTGATCGGAGCGCAGTGACTCTGGATGACGAAGCAGTCGGCGCCGCGCACACTCTCCTGGGGGCGGACGTAGATCTCGCCGTTGGCGAACTTGGAACGTTCTACTTTGCCGAGCTGGATGCCGAGAACCTCGGCCACTTCCTCGGCCAGGGGCTCGTTGGCGCCCCCGGTGAAGAGCATCATCCGATTGCGGGAGACGATGTCCACGTCAGTCCTCTGCGGTTTTGGCGGCCTTGCGCGCCTCGCGTCGCTGAGCGTAGCCGGGGATTTCCTTTTGACCAGAACGCTCGATGGCCAAGGCATCGTCGCTGACGTCCTCGGTGATCACCGAGCCGGCGCCGGTGCTCGCGCGATCGCCGACTTTGAGGGGGGCGACGAGCATGGTGTCCGAGCCGATGAATGCATC
>DASUUP010000350.1:0-3249 GCA_036373995.1 Acidimicrobiia bacterium | reverse complement strand
ATCGGAGTCGTCGTCATCCTCGCCGGCCTGTTTGGCTGAGAGACGATGATGGTGTGATGGGAGAACGCAACCGGAGCCGCAAGAGGGGGAATCTCCGGGTGTACATCGGGGCCGCGCCCGGAGTGGGGAAGACATATGCCGCCCTCGAGGAGATCCATGATCTGGCTGCACAGGGAACCGACGCCGTGGTTGGTTATGTGGAGACCCACGGTAGGGAGGACACCGCCCGGCTGATTGGTGGTCTCGAAGTGGTCCCCAGGAAGACGGTGGACAATTGGGGAAGTCAGGTCGAGGAATTGGACCCCAAGGCCATCCTCGACAGAGACCCAGACGTCGTCTTGGTCGACGAGTTGGCTCACACCAACGTCCCCGGGTCAGGACATCCGAAACGCTGGCAGGACGTCGAGGACATCCTCGAGGCCGGCATCGACGTGATTTCGACAGTCAACATCCAACATTTCGAGTCACTAAGCGACGTCGTCGAGGAGATAACCGGCGTCACCGAGAAGGAGATGATCCCCGACGCAGCGGTCCGAAGGGCCGACGAGATCCATCTGGTTGATCTCAGCCACCAGGCCGTCAGGGAGCGGATGGCGACCGGAAGGATCTATCCAGCGGAGAGCGTGGACGCCGCGCTATCCAACTTCTTCCGGCCAGGGAATCTGGGAGCACTACGTGAGCTTGCTTTGTCGTGGACCGCAGAACGAGTCGACGAGGCGGTGGATGCCTACCGACGCGACCACGGGATCGACCGCCAATGGGAGACGAGGGAGAGGGTCGTGGTGGGGATCACCGGAACTGAGGGCGGTGACGACACCATTCGCCGTGCGGTCCGCATGGCCATGCGTTCCAAGGGCGAGATCCTGGGTGTGCACGTGCGCTCTGTCGATGGGCCCAGTGATGCTCTGACCCCGCACCTTGGCGAACATCGGGCTCTGCTCGAACGTCTCGGCGGTGAATACCACGAGGTGGCACACGCCGACGTTGGAGAGTCTTTGGTCTCGTTCGCCAGAGCCCACAACGCGACCCAGTTGGTGGTTGGTGCCACCCGACGCAGCCGGTGGCAGGAGCTGATCGCTGGTTCGGTGATTCAGCGGGTCCTGAGACTGTCCGGGGACATCGATGTGCACGTGATCTCCAATCCCGTCAGAGGCAGTGTGAGGGTTCGGGTGCAGGCTTCGCCACTGCCGTGGCGGCGTCGCCTCTGGGGCTGGCTGCTTGGAGCATTCGCGTTCGTATCTGTGACGACGTTGATGCTCGCCCAGCGCGAGGAGCCCGCTCTCCAGAACGTGCTACTCGTCTATTTGTCCATATCTGCGGTGGTGGCTTGGATCGGGGGGATCTGGCCTGCGCTGACCGCGGCTCTCGTCGGATTCGTTCTTGGCAACTATCTGTTCACACCCCCGCTCCGCACCTGGACGATCGCCAACCCCGCGGATGTGTTCGCCCTGATTGCCTTCGTCTTCCTCGCCGGGCTCATCGGGTTCCTCGTGGGCACCGCGGCGCGCCGATCTTCGGAAGCTGCGACGGCCAAGGCCGAAGCCGAGACACTTGTCGGTTTGATCGGCGCCGGCGCCGAAGGATCCGCTCTCAAGCTGATCGAGCGGCTTCAGGTCGCCCTCGACGCACGCGGGGTCACCCTGTTCGACCCGAGTGGCGGTTTCCCGAAGCCCATCGTTTCAGCTGGCGACCTTCCGCCACAAACCCCCGATTCGGCAGATCGGACCGTCATTGTGGGCGGCGCCACCGTTGCCGTCTCCGGCGGTCCACTCGACGCCGTCGACGAGCGAATCCTCGCCGCGACTGCCACAGAGCTGAGAGCCGTAATCGACCGCGCTGAGTTGGCTAACCACGTCGCCGAGGTTGGTGCCCTCGAGAAAGCGAACGAACTGAGGACCGCCCTGTTGCGAGCCGTCTCCCACGACCTGAGGAGCCCCCTGTCGGCGATCCAGGCGTCTGTGACCAGCATTCTTCAAGAAGATGTCCAATGGCCCCCTGAAGAGCAGAGGGAGTTTCTACAGACCATCAGTGAGGAGACGGAGCGGCTCAACCGCGTCGTCTCCGACCTACTTGACGCAGGACGTTTACAGACAGGCACCGTTCAGGTTCAGAAACGGCCCACCGGGATCGAGGACGTGGTATCGACGGTGGCTACAGCCTTCCGCGTCCAGCGTCATCGGCTCTCCATGGATACCGAAGTCGAGCTCCCCGATGTGTCGACCGATCCGGCGTTGTTGGAGCGGATAGTCGAGAACCTGGTGCGGAATGCCCTCGATCATTCCCCGCCTGAAACCCCGGTGAGGGTCACGGCCGGAATGGTCGGCGACCGGATCGACCTGAGGATCATCGACCGTGGCCCGGGCATCGACCCGGACACCCGACAGATGGTCTTCGAGCCTTACCGGACCCTCGACGACAGCCACATGGCCGGAGTCGGCCTGGGGCTGGCGGTTGCCAAAGGCCTCGCTGACGCTCTCGGCCATCAGATCATGGTCGACGACACGCCGGGCGGCGGTACGACCATGATCCTGTCTGTGGGGCTGAACTCATGACGCGAGTGCTCGTCGTCGAAGACGACCGGTCTCTGGTCCGCGCCTTGGCCAACAACCTGAAGGTCCGCGGGTACAGGGTCGACGTTGCCACCGACGGTGCCACCGCTGTCAAGCGAGCCGCCGACAAACGGCCCGATCTCGTGATCGTGGACCTCGGTCTCCCCGAACTCGATGGTCTGGAAGTGATCCGCAGTCTCCGGGGCTGGACGGAGATCCCGATAATCGTCCTCTCAGCCCGTGGCAGCGAAGACGACAAGATCGAGGCCCTCGACGCCGGCGCAGACGATTACGTCGCCAAACCGTTCGGTATGGGCGAGCTTCTCGCTCGAGTACGCGCCGCACTCCGGCGCGCCACACCCTCCGACGACCAGGCGACCGTCGAGACACCCCATTTCACCATCGACCTGGCATCGAAGAAGGTCCGGGTCGGCGGTGAAGAGGTCCATCTGACCCCGACGGAGTGGGGCATGTTGGAGATGCTCGTCCGCAATCCGGGGTCTCTCGTATCTCAGACAATGATCCTCAGGGAGGTGTGGGGGCCCGCGTACGAGGATGAGAGCCATTATCTACGGTCCTACATCGCACAGATCCGACGGAAGCTCGAACCCGAGCCCTCTCGACCCCGGTACTTCATCACCGAGGCAGGGATGGGTTACCGCTTCGAGCCGGCGTCGGGATCACTTGGTCAGGGCTGACC
>DASUUP010000349.1:0-2414 GCA_036373995.1 Acidimicrobiia bacterium | reverse complement strand
TTCGCCGTCGTTGTCGGTGAGTCGCTCCGGAGCTTCGGATCCGATCTCCGTCACGTAGACCTCGCGATCACCATCGATATCGCTGCTGTATATCAGGCGCCCGTCCGGTGCCCACCGTGGCGCGACGTCCCAACCCTCCATCTCGAGCCTCGCCTCGTTTCCGGTCGACAGTTCGCGAAGGACGATGTCGATCCCGTCTTCGAAGACCGACAGCATCGCTAGGGAGGTTCCGTTTGGAGAAACCGCCGGTTGCCCGTCGTACCCGGAGCGCTCCGTGATCAGGGTCTCTTCGGCATCCACGAGCTCTGCCACGTCATGATCACATCGCTCCGGAGTCGTTGAATCGGGCAAGTAGGCATCCAACGCCGCGTAAATAGGACCGAGAGGCAAGAAGTCGGCGCCACCGTTCACGATCACGGCGAACGAAACGCCTGACTCGGGGAAATGCTCCATCCACGAGCGCGACACAGAGGTCCAACCCCCGTGACCCCAGGACTCTCCCAGTCCGTCAATATGACGCCTCACCGTGCCCAAGCCCATCGTTTCACATTCATTGCTGCCGGGAAGGTCGAGCACGGACTCGAAGCCCAGCATCTCGTCAAGCGATTCTGGCTCCAACAGCTCTCCTCGGTAGAGCACGTGGGCAAACTGGGCGAGCTGTTGCGCTGTGGCGAGGACCTCCTCCGGCTCGAGGATCGTTTCGGTGAGACCTGCTGGCTCAATGACTTGGACCCTCAGATTCTCCTCATTGCTCTCACCCGTCGCTCCCGCAACCGACTCACCCAACATCTCATATCCGGCGTTCGAGTAGCTCTGGCATGTCCCGGGATCGCAGACCGGTGGCAGATTGCGATCGTCACTGGCGATCCCACTCGTGTGCTGGAGCAATTGACGAACCGTGACACCCGGCGGGGCCTCGATCCAGCGATCGACATCACTGTCGAGATCGAGCGCTCCATCCTCGCCCAGTTGCAGGACGAGTGCCGCCTCCATCGTCTTGCCGATGCTGCCGATGTCGGTTTTGTGAGGATCAGTAGACCCTGGCTCCTCCTGGTAAGTCCAGGTGGAGCCGTCCTCGAGCACGACGGCCACCTGGAACCCCTCGGCCCAGGAGCCAGCAAGCCCTTCTGTCAACTCTGCAGCCAACTGCTCCGGAAATCCAGCGTCGACGGTGCTGCCGACCTGCAGACCAGCTGCGCAGGCCGCCAGGATCACCAACCCGGTCGGCACCACCAAAAGGCGTCTCATGGCCGATCCGATGAGAAGACGATCGTGGTGCCATCGGGAGACCAGTCTGGAAGCGTGTCGACCCCCGCGCCATCCACCAACAGCTCGCCATCCATGAAGATGTCGACGTCACCCGGCCCGACCTCCCGGTCGTGGACCAAAGACGACCCGTCGGGTGACCAGGAGAGATGGCCACCTTCGCCCACAACGAAGGGATCCGAGCCGTCGGCTCGCATCGCCCAAATACTGAACGGGTCGCCATGATCGAAGTATGCGATCAACTCACCATCGGGCGACCAACGCGGCGCCACCAAGAGCGCATCCCCGTTCGTGAGCGCCACTTCGTCCCCGTCCGTCGGAGGAATCACGTAGATTTGATGCGCGGCTCCCGGCCCGGCCACATGTTCACCTCCGCTGAAGACGATCGAATCACCGCCGGGAGACCAATCGGGAAAGACGTGGATCAGGCCCGAGTCGGTGAGTTGCCGTCGCTCGCCGGTCGCAACGGTCATGACATGAAGCTCGCCTTCTGAACTGAACACGATCTCCGAACCGTCCGGCGACCAAGATGGATGTATCTCGTCTTCATCGCTCGTGGTGAGATTGATCTCCCCGGAGCCGTCGGCATTCGCGACGTAGATCTCACAGTTCCCGTCGCGGCTGGCGACGTAAACGAGCCGTTCACCGTCAGGGGACCAGCGAGCGAAGCCATCGGCACCGGGCGAATCGATGAGCCGCCTCGCCTCTCCTGACATGCTCGCTTGCCAGATATCCAGGTCCGGCCGGCCAAGACAGTGCGCGGCGCGCTCGGCCTGGGAACATCCGACGATCAGAGCAGCAACCAACAACCCACTGCAAAGACGCACCCAGAGGCGGACCATCGCTGAAAGGGGAACTCGAACGGCCCCACGCTCGATCAGCCCGCTACCGCAGAAACCTCGTCGTCGTAGATACCGATCGCCTCGTCGAGACGGGTGAGGTTGAAGATCTCTTTGTAATGATCGGTCAGCCCGTAGGCCCGCAGGGCGTGGCCGGCACGCTGTGCCCGGATGAGAGTGGTCACCAGCAGGCCGATCCCACCGCTGTTCATGTAGTCGAGACCCTCGAAGTTGAGTATCACGGCTGTCGCCCCGTCTCCGGCCTTCTCGTGTGCCTCGCTGATCTGCTGTTCTGAGAACGCCGTGATC
>DASUUP010000348.1:0-7318 GCA_036373995.1 Acidimicrobiia bacterium | reverse complement strand
GAGATCCGAACCTCGCAGGACTACAGACGTCTGAAGTCGCTGTACCAACCTGCCTCCGTGGGTATGAGCATCGCAGCGGGCGTCGCACTGCTCGCTGGATGGTTGCGACCTGCACCCTGGCTACTCGCTCTGACTCTCATAGTCGTCCTCGCCGGCACCTGGTTGTTCGCTGTCGATCGTTGGCTGCGATTCGAGGCATCCGACCGATATGGCCTCGTGCTGGCACCGTCCGGTCCCGAACACGGTGACGCTGAGACTTTCTTCCCTTGAACAGACCGGAATTCACGCGAATCGCGCGGAACGAGTCCTCTGAAGGCATTGAGTATTGGTCAGCGAATGCGCGGCTGCTGAGGGTATTGGCCTCGACGGGCACTCCTGGCCGGTAGTGAGTGTTCCTGGGCTGAAGAATCATCAGGCTGTTGAGCCTCTGGTATGCGAGCGACCCCGGACTGAGAGTGATGTCTCACCGTCCGTTGGATTGCCCCTCGCGTCCGCCACCGCCAGCTCATCCATCTGAAACGGCGTCAGTGTTGGGGGTGCTGATCTACATCGATGGGCGGTTGCTCCGCGGCATTGCTTCCGAGCAGGTCGCCCAGGAATAACGTCGACACCATGAACATCGCCGCCGAGGCAACCAGGAACAGGAACGGCGCACGCCAGCCACCTGTGTGTCGGTATTCGTACCACAACAGCGGCATGGCCACGGCAAGACCCATGCCCGCAGAAAGGAGAGTCCCGTCTGCACCGCTGACGAATGCGGTGCCGGCCAGCGGCCCCAGGAGGTGCAGGACGTGAGGCAGAGCCCTGCTGTTGCTCCCACCCAACACGCGACTTTTCCACAACCGCCGAACAGTCGCTTCCATACACGTCGCACGACACCGCGTATGGCGGCATTCCTATCATCCGTCTCACCGAGCCGGACGGTCGTCACCGTATGCACCTGAGCAGGCACATCCGGGCCTCGGATATCTGCGTTGCCAGGGGAGAGTCGGAGCGTGAAAGGGAGGTTGGAGTCATGCCTCTCATCTACTCCCGTATCCCGAATCCCTCACCAAGTCCTCATGGCGGAGATAGCAGGACCCTGTCGCCTCGACCGCCGCCCATTCGAGTCCTGCACCGTTATTGAGTTGGGCGGTCCACGGAGGGAACGGCTTCGCCTCATAGGAGCAGAAGCGCCTAACCCAGGACGGCACAGGTCGACCGGATCAACGTGCATCGCTTCTCATGGCGATCTGCCTCGTCCGGGAGAGAACCATGCCCCTCTCGAGCGCCACTCCGACACCCGCGATCAAAGCGCTGCCGAAGGCGATTATCGGCCCCAACGGGACGGACAGCCACAGGTCGGCCAAGCGGCTGGCCACGACCCATGTGACGATAGACACCGCCGAACCGATCCCGGTGCCCACAGCCCAACCGGCGACCCGTTCCGGTGTCATCAGCCGAAGGCGGTGAATATCGGCGGGAACGTCAGGATGGCGCCAACCACGCCGAAGCCAAGTCCGATCCAGAACACTCTCTTGATGTCGGGATCCTTGTCTCTCCAGACGAGACCGATGGTTGCCCAGACGACGAAGAAGGTCAGGCTGGCGAGAATGGTTTTACCCGCCAGGGGCCCAACACCCTGACCAAGGTCCATCGATCCGAGGAAGTCATGGATTCCCTCCGAGAGCTCGCTGAGCAGGGTGAGGAGACCCAAGACGAAGATCCCGACCCCGGCTGCGACTATGGCCGCCGCCCCGGGTCCGTCGTGTCTCTCTTCCAGATGTAGCTCCGTCAGCTCGGGAGCCGTTTCGCTGTCGTGTGTAGTAGTCATTTCATCCTCTCAGACGATCGGCGCGATCTTGTTGAGGAAGGCGCCGAACACGCCTCCGACCACCGCCGCAGCAAAAGCCGCGACGAACATGACCAGAGTGGCGGCTCGAAGCCACGGACGACCGATCAGGCGGGGCCCGTAGTAGGCGATGAGAAACGCCGCCGCCGTGGCCAGGATCGGAGCGGCCCAGCTGATGTGCTCCTTCCACTCCATCCCGAAGGCATGCCACCATTCGGTGTCACCGGACACGTTCGACTTGAGAAAGTCTCGAGGCGAACAAGTCTCTGTGGGGATGGTGGCCCCGGCGCATCCCGCATAGGGATCGTCTCCAACCGGAGCCAGTTGCGCTCGATACCACGGGTAGATGATCCATGTGCCGCTGATGACAGTGGCCCAAGCGAGAATCGCCATGGACCAGGCTCCGACGTAGAGCCGTCCCATCCGTTCTCGAATCGCAGCGGGGGCCAAGAACCCCGGCCGAAGACTCCAGAGCCCGGCCAATCCACCGGCGAAAGCCAGCAGAAAAAGGGTTCCCAACCCAAGCCCATGGACCACTGTCCATGTCTCTCGTGTCAGACCCATATCAATACACCTCCATGTCGGGCTGCCTTTCGGGGTGGCTCACGGGCCCCTCTAGTTGTTGCGGAGACCCGTGACTTGCCACCAAGGAGCCGCGTCGATGTCGGGCACGTGTCTCATCTCCCGAGCAGTGCCCGACGTTCTTGGAACTCATCACGGTCGATCTCGCCTTGGGCGTACCGCTCCTCCAGGATGTCCAACGCGCTGGTGTTCTGCGTTGACTCTCCGCGGCGGAATGGCGACCTTCCCTGCTGGGCACCCCAGACGAAGAAGGCGATGATCCCGATGAGAAGAAAGAGCTCCAGACCCATCATCATGGCCGATCCTCCTCTCGTCCCGCCTCATCGGGACAACGATCGCCATCCAAGCGATCCTCCCTCCCCGTCGGGTGTGACGGTCGTGAGGCGGACTAGCCCCATCTTGAGCCCGCACAACTACCTGGGGATAGAGCCTTAGGCCTTATGCCTCATCCGTGAAAACTCGTACAGCGCGCGTCCGCAGGCTGGTGATGCGAAATGGATCCGGATGACATTCGACCCGCAGGGGTAAAGCGGGTCACATTGCTCGTGGACCGAGATTGCGGTGTCTCGAGCGTCACAGGCCGGTGCTGCCGCTAATCACATGGTGCGACGAAGGAGGCTTCAGGTCTCCTCGCCGTGGCGATGTGAGTTGCCCGCCCGAAGAGTCTCAGTTGCGCCTCCGGCCTTGGGGCCCCTCAGGCTGTGGTGACTCGCGGGACTCGAAGCTGACGAACCTCTGATAGGACCAGCTGTGGAATGTGATGATGTCGGCCGTCGGCTGTCCACGAACGAGTCATCCCCTCCGACGCCGTCAGGAGAATGCCACTCGCTCCGCGAGCCAGTTCCAACTCGTGAAGACCTGTGTGGGGATCGTTCCACATTGCCACGACGTGAGAAGGCGGTTTGCCCGGAGGTCGGGATCGCGCCGCCATGCCGTAGGACGTGAGTGTCAAGACAGCCGATCCCGGGTCGTCAGCCAGGACCGATGCATAGCGACCGGACCATCGGCCCGAGAGCTGCGGGCCGTCGAGAAGGACGGCGATGATGATGGTCGGTCCGAGACGACGGAGGAGATCGCTGACCTCGTCCAGCCGGGCGAGGTCCTCGCAGATCAACGGTACCGTCGTGGCGCCCCCTCCAACGCCGATGATCTCCACGGTCCGCTCGGGAAGGTCGATGCCCTCCCACCAGAGCTTGGAGGGCTCCAGGGCCCGTGTGAGATGGTATTGGCGGATCTGGTTCCCGTCGAGACACCACCGATTGTGCTTCGTCTGCTCGAAGCACTCCCATCCCGGCCCCGTATGCACCCCGAGGTGGAGATAGTTACGTCCGAGACTGTCGGGCCCGGCCATCTCCCTCACCCCGGCGAACAGGTACGTGACACCATGTTCGGCCAGCAGTCCCTCCAGTGGGTGTAGCTCGTGTGGTTCCACCGCGGCCTCGGGGAGAATCAACGCATCGACTCTCTCCGCCTCTTCAATCCCTTTCTCGAGAAGATGAGCCACATGTGATAGATCCAGGGGTGCATCTGGAGCGAACTCGAAGAATCCATAAGCCGTGGGATCCATGTTCTGGAGAGGTCCCTCGACGGGGCGAAAAGCACTGGCCTCGATGTGGAATGGCCAGGGAAGGAGGATGGCGTTGAAGGAATAGCGATCAGCGATCGTCTCGAGCGGTGCCAGAGTCGACTCGAATCTCCTCCAGTGGAGATCCACTGATTCATAGCTGAGTCCCAGGTATCGAGAGAACGACCGGATGGTTATGCCCTTTCCGGGGAAGTTGGACTTGGGCACGATGCGAACTCGGGCCGGGGAGATGCGCGACAGAGACCCGTGCTCTGCCATCAACCTCCAGGCATGACGCTCGAAGGACTCAGCGGACTTCGTGCCCAGGCAGCTGCAGGCTTCATCTGCCATGGCATGGAGGGTGAGAAATGCCGAGCACAGCTCTTCAGTTCTCCCGTGTCGGAGGTCACTCAAGGGGGTCTCTCGGTGTCGGTTGAGTATCTCCCATTGCTCAAGCACCTGGGGAGGCGTCAGGTCGCTCCTTCCCGGCTGGGCGACGAGGCGCCATTCCTGTCCCGCCGTCTGAACCCGCTGATTCCAATCGGTCGTGGGTGGCCACCTCCCTCCTCCATGCGGCGAGACCGCGAATCGATATGCCTCCGTGTGATCCAAGACCAAATTGGCGAGCGCAAAGACATCGGGAGGCCAGGTGGGGAGGTCATCCCAGCCGGGAGCAGGGGAGAAGCTTTTGAAGTAGGAATCGACAGTTGGCCCGAGGGAGGAAGCGTCGACCTCGGCACTGTCCACAAGAGTCGAGCCGTCTCCTGAAACAGATTCCACTTCATACTCCCATGGGTATCTCCACTGAATACCCACCTTGTTGCGCGACCGTCTAGGGCCAATAGGCCCTAGAGCCGTGCGGGAAACACGGATCTCTGCGCCAATGACAATGTGGGCGGGCCATGGAATTGGCCCAGCGAACCATCATGAGTCATTTCCAAGTCGGGCTGGACACTTGGACGGAAGCGACATGCCCGATGACTCAGGCGGGGACCTCGAGGAGGATCGCGGTCCCCGCCCCAGGGCGAGAGTTGATCTGGATCGTCCCCTCCACCAGTTGAGCCCGTTCATGCATGCCGATGAGTCCGAGTTTGCCTTGCTCGGTGAGCTGGGTCATGTTTCGTGGGGCTTCGAAACCTCGCCCGTCGTCCCTGACCTCCATGCGAATCAGGTCCGGCTCGAACCAAATCCGGACACTGACCGAACTCGCCGCAGCGTGACGCTCCACGTTGTGCACGGCTGCTTGTCCGATGCGAAAGATTGCGAGCTCGGTTTCGATTGGTAGACGCCTCGGCTGCCCTTCGATACTCAGTTCGGAGGGGATGGCGCTTCGCTCGCGCACCTCGACCAGAAGTTGTTCCAGAGCTGGGGTCAGACCCAGCTCGTCCAGCGTCGGCGGACGCAGATCGCGGCTGAATCTCATCATCCCGGCGACCGTCTGACCAGCGAGCTCGCTGATCGTGGTCAGTTCGGCGGCGATGGATGTCTCGGTCAGACGATTAGAGAGAGCAGCGAGTTTGCGTTTGATGACCACCACGTTTTGTGACGCCTCGTCGTGCAGCTCCCGGGCGATGCGTTTGCGCTCCTCTTCTTGTGCCTGGGTCATCTGCATGGCATAAGAGCGGAGAAGGTCGCGCTCGCTATCGCTCAATCGCTGATTAGCGATTGCGATCGCCACGTGGCTGGCAACCCCGGCGAGCAGTTTCCGGTCATCGTCGGTGATGGGACGTCCCGGGCTGACTTTTGCCGCCAGCAGTCCCCGCACCCTGCCCGCGGTCCCCGGCGCGGGAACGTCGGCGACAACCGGCTCGACGATGATGCCGTCTTCCTGTGATGCCGGGTGATCGTGATGTCCCGTCGTCAGCCCGTCACGGAGGCATGTCATCAACACGGATCCAGTGGGGCCATCCACGGAGTGACAGGCGATGATCGTCGGCTGGGTGCCTGACTCAGGAGTGTCGGTTAGGGCGACGCATGCGGCATCGAGGTGAAGCATTTCGACGAGCCGGCGGAGGGCCTCCTCGATGGTTGACTCGAGACCCGCAGTGAGTGTCAGGGAGGTGATGCTGCTCAGTAGCTCCAGTCGTTGGGTGGTGGCTTCAGCCCTCTTTCGCTGTAGACGCTCGCGTTCGACCGGCAAGGACATGACTACTCCGATGATGACAACTAGGACTACATAGAGAATCTCGAGCCAGCCGAAATCTGACCGGTGCCAGATGAAGAGGTTGGGCAGGGTGAGGAGAGCGCTCCACAGGCCGGTGAGCACCGCCCCTTCGGCTCCATACCGCAGACTCGCGTAGCCGATTGGGACGAGGTAGAGGACGACGGGAATGTTGTGGAACGCAGATGGAACCTGAATCCCGGTACGCGAGACCCACATCTCGGCCAGGACATGTACCGCGGTGACAGTGAGCACTCCCACCTGGATGACCCAGAACTCCTTCTCACGAAGCCGGTCTGGAAGGTTCTTGATCAGCTTCGCGATCCGAGACGGAAGTGGTCGGAGCGTAGTTGCAACGACTCCATGGGATTCGGTCACGGCATCCCCTCGATATCTTCGATAGAGAACCACCCCTGACGCAATCCGAAGAGCACGGCCTCGGTCCTCGATCCCACCTCGAGCTTGCGGAAGACGTGGCTGAGATGGGCCTCCACCGTCCGGACGCTCACACCGAGTTCGGTCGCTATCTCTTTGTTGGCCATACCTCGCGCCGCCAGACGGAGCACCTCCAGTTCACGGTCGGTGAGCGGCTCCGTGAGACCCGATGCTCCCGGCTCTTCCGCTCCGGAGGCCAGCCGGGCGAGGACTTTATGCGCTACTGCGGGATGGAGCACCGATTCACCGGCATGCAGGGCCCTCACGGCCGCGACAAGCTCGTCTCCCTGGACGTCTTTGAGCATGTACCCGGCGGCTCCGGCTTCGATCACAGCGAAGATGAACTGGTCGTCGTCGTGCATGGTCAGGACGAGGACACTCACTTGAGGGTGGTTCTGTTTGATTTGCCTGGTCGCCTCAACCCCATTGATACCCGGCATGCCGATGTCGATGATCGCCACGTCGGGTAGATGGTGGGCCACGATGGCAACGGCTTCCTCCCCGTCCGCAGCCTCGCCCACAACGACGATCTCACCGGTGGCCTCGAGGAGATGGCGGGTCCCCTCACGAACCAGGGCGTGGTCCTCGGCGAGGATCACGCGAATCGGCTCCTCGTCACGAGATTCTTCCACGAGTGGTCCCCTTCCTCGGTAGGGACCAATGATACGACTTGGAAGATCCCGCCCCGCAGCCGAACCCCCTACTAGTAGAAGAGCTCCCCGAGCAGGATGGCGAACAGCGCCAT
>DASUUP010000347.1:0-11395 GCA_036373995.1 Acidimicrobiia bacterium | reverse complement strand
GCTGACTCCGGCGGAGGCGCTTGGCCTGTTGGCCGCCGGGATGACGGTCATCGGGTCGGGCGAGGCCAGTCCGGAGCTGGAGTCGGCGGTGCGCAAGCTGACCAAGGCGGTCATGCCCGACGCCGACTCGACACTCACTGTCGACGTCATCGACGAGTCGAAGAACGTCGGCGTCCTCCGTGAGGCGGCAGCCTCCTCCAGGGTCGTTCACATCACCTACCGGTCGGTCGCCAAGGAGGAGACCACCGAGCGGGATATCGAGCCCTGGTCGGTGTTCGCCACCCTCGGCCGCTGGTATGTGCTGGGTCATTGTCGTCTGGTCGACGATCAGCGGACCTTCCGGATCGACCGAGTCAAGGAACTCGAGGTCCTCGACGAGACCTTCGAAAGGCCAAGGAAAGTCCCTGAGCCCGGTGTCGGCTACGTGCCGAGAGAAGGTGACGTCGTCTGCACGATCGAGCTGAAGCCGCCAGCCCGTTGGGTGCTCGAGTACTACCCGGTCGAGATCGTCTCCGAGGACGGAGACGTCACTCGCATCAGGTTCTCGTCGCCTGATACCGAGATCCCGGCCCGACTCTTGCTCCGTCTCGGCACTGATGCCCGACTCATCGGCGGCGACGAGGTGAAGGCTCGTTTGGGGGAGATCGGTGGGGCCTTGCTCACCACGTATGAATAGGGGTCGATAGACCTAGTGCCAAGGCCTTTAGTTCGTATCAGCTGCTGCCGATTTGGTCTCTACCCGAATGCGGATACCGGAGACCAAGAAATGACCACCATCAAGACAACGTGCACTCGTTGTGGCGATATTCACCTCACACCCGGAGACGTGGCACTGGAGCTGCGTCCGGGAGGTAGGGAAGGTGACTACTGCTTCAAGTGCCCGAGTTGCACGTCCGAGCAGAGGCGACACGCCAACTCCAGGGTCGTCAGCGTCCTGCTCGCCACTGGTGTGCATTTCGAGGTCGTCAATCCGGACCCGATCACCGAAACGGAGATCGACGCTTTCATAGCCGCCCTCGAGACCGAGCCGGATCCCCTCCGTCTACTGGCCGGCTAGCAAGCGAGCAAGGGTTGAGCGCCGGGGGGACGGTGCTCTAACTGAGAAGGCGCTGATCGGGCGGTCAGCGCCTTCTCCACGTCTGCAGGGGCGGAGCAACTGCCTACGGGCTTGGCGAAGCCAAGGCCGCGTCATCCTCTCTCTTATCAGCGCCAGTTTGCGGAGCAAACTGGAACGACCTTGCCGGAGGCAGGGCCGCGTGATCGGGCGGTCAGCGCCTTCTCATTTTCTGCCCGTAATCGGGTCCGTCATCGCCGCATCGGCGGGAGTTGCGGAGCAGACACAAACGGTCTGGCCAGCGGCACGGCCGTCTCACCGTCTCAATTTCGGCAGAAACCTTTAGCATCCGCCACATGTTGCAGACGGGCGAGATCATCGTGATTGCCATCCTCGCATTGGTTGTGCTCGGCCCAAAACGTCTGCCCGAGTTGGCACGCAAGATCGGGGGGTGGACGGCCGAGCTGCGCAAGGCCGCCCGTGAGATCACCGCTGGGCTCGAAGCCGAGGTCAAAGACTTCAAGGAAGTCGGCCGCGACCTGAAGGCACCCCTCGACGAGGTGAAGAAACCGTTGAGCGAGTTGCGCGACGAGGTGAGAGGTTTTGGCAAAGAGGCACGGGGCGCGTACGAGTGGAAGGGGCCGAAGCCGGTGTCTGGTCCCACCCCTGAGGACGCAATGCGGGACTACGAGGAGATAAACCGTTTGGCCGAGGAAGCAGACCGCCCCGAGGGAGAGACAGCCGAGAGCGCTCCGTCTGAGCCCGAAGAGCCCAAAGAGTGACGAGCGACGCCCCTCAGTCGATCCTCGCCCACATCGAGGAGCTGCGATGGCGCATCGTCAAAATCGGCATCGCTGTCATCGTCGGGGCTGTCGTCGCCTTCTTCTTCGCCGACTGGTTGAGGGAGATACTGGAGGCACCGTTCTATGAGGCCGCACCCGAAAACGAATTCCAGGCGCTGAAGGTCGCCGAGGAATGGGGCGTTCTCATGAGGATCTCGATGTTCGGAGGCCTCTTCCTGGCCAGCCCGGTCGTCCTCTATCAGATTTGGGCATTCATCATTCCCGCCCTGACCCAAAGGGAGAGGAAATGGGCCATTCCCATCGTCAGCGCGCTGGTCGTCTTGTTCGTGGCCGGTGTCCTCTTCGGGTATCGAGTCCTGCCGCTTGGCCTGGACTTCCTCCTGGGCATCTTCGAAAACGTCGAGAACAACCTCTTGATCGGGGAGTACTACTCGTTCGTGCTCCGATTTCTCCTGGCAACCGGCATCGCCTTCCTCTACCCGGTGTTCCTCTTCGCCGCTGCCGCCTCGGGTGTGGTCAACTCGGAACAGTTGGCGAGAGGGCGCCGCTGGGCGGTGCTCCTCGTCGTCGTGGCAGCCGCTCTCATCACACCGACGGGTGACATCCTCAACCTGCTGATCCTGGCCACACCGTTGTATCTCATGTATGAGATCGTGTACTGGCTGGTGAGGCTGATCCTCAAGAAATGACGCTCGACGCCTTCTGGCAGAGATACGACTTCTCCCCGGACGACTTCCAGACCGAGGCGGCAGAGGCCATCGCCGCCGGGATGTCGGTTGTCGTCACGGCACCGACCGGCGCAGGCAAGACCCTCGTCGCCGAGGCGGCGACGTTCCTGGGACGTACAGGCAACCAGCGCGTCTTCTACACGACACCGATCAAGGCGCTGTCGAACCAGAAGTACGCCGACTTATCGGCCGTGTACGAAGACGGTGAGGTGGGTCTCCTCACGGGTGACAACGTGGTGAACCCCGACGCCGCGGTGATAGTCGCCACTCTGGAAGTGATCAGGAACATGATCTACGCCGATCCCGATCGGCTCGACGACGTGGCCACCGTGATCCTCGATGAGGCCCACTACCTCCAGGATCCTTCCCGAGGCGCCGCCTGGGAAGAGGTGATCATCCACTGCCCTTCGCATGTCAGGTTCGTGTGCCTGTCGGCGACCATCTCCAATAACGAGCAGTTCGCCGAGTGGATCGGAGAGAGGAGGGGGTCGACCAAGCTGATCAACTCCTCCGAGCGTCCCGTGCCACTGGAGTCGATGTACATGGTCAAGGACCGCTCCGGGAGCCGGGCACTGCACTTCCTTCCGATGTTCATCGAGCGCGACGGAAGGAGACGCCCCAACCCGCGTCTGGAGCACATGCTCGGGTTGGAGCAGGGGCGTCGTCGCAAGTTCAAGACCCCGAGCCGCCACGACGTCATCGAGGAATTGGCGGCTTCGCGGATGTTGCCTGCCATCTACTTCATCTTCTCCCGCGCCGGATGTGACTCGGCGGCGATGCGTCTGGCCGACTCCGGGGTGAGGCTCACCGACGCCGCGGAGCGGAGCAGGATTCGTGAGATAGTCGAGGAGCGCACCGCCCACCTCACGGACGACGACCTGGCCGTGCTGGGTTACGACAGGTGGGTCTACGCCCTCGAGTGCGGCGTGGCCGCCCATCATGCCGGGCTGGTCCCTGCCTTCAAGGAGACCGTGGAAGAGCTCTTCAAACAGGGTCTGGTCAAGGCGGTTTTCGCCACCGAGACCCTGGCTCTCGGGATCAACATGCCGGCCCGGTCGGTGGTCATCGAGAACCTGTCCAAGTTCAACGGGGAGACGCACGAGCTGCTCCAGCCCGGCGACTACACCCAGCTCACGGGTAGGGCCGGGCGACGTGGCATCGATGTCGAAGGCTTCGGCGTGGTGCTGCACTCTCCGTTCGTGAAGTTCCGCCAGGTGACCGAGATCGCCTCGGTGGGGGCGCATGAGCTCAAGTCCAGTTTCAGGCCGACTTACAACATGACTGCCAACCTGGTGGCCAACTACGACGAGGAGCGCGCCCAGGAGCTTCTTCGGGCCTCGTTCGCCGCATTTCAGCGAGAAGGCAACCGAGTCGAGTCGGGGAAGCGAATCGAGGCACTGGAGCACCAACTCGCCAAGGAAGAGGCCCAGGCTCACTGTGATCGGGGCGACATCGGCCAGTATCTGGCGATGGTCGAGGCGGCACCTCCCAGTCACAGACGTGATGGCATCGCCTCGCTCCTCGCGCCCGGCGCCGTAGTCGACGTGATCGGTGGGCCACGTGATGGGCGGTATGCCGTGTTGAAACGTCTTTCCTCGAAGAACGGCGGCGCCCGTTATCTGGTGTTGTCGACGTCCGGTCGGGTCTCCACGATCGGATACCGCCAGATTCCCGACGCCAGCCACGTGGTTGGAGACATCGACCTGCCACGGCCGTTCCGGCCCCGCGATCGCCGCTTTTTGGAAGACACGCTGCGCCGGCTCCGCAAGGTGCCTCCACCGCGACGTGATCGGTCGCCAAAGCAACACATGACGGTCGAGCATCCCGTCGCGGAATGTCCCGACGCCGCTCATCACCTCTCTGCACTGAGGAGGGCGCGGCGTCTCCGAGTTCGGCTGGAACAACAGAGAAGCGTGCGGCGGACGTCAGGGTTCGGGCTGGTCGAGGAGTTTCGCGCCATCCAGGAGATGCTCACCAACCTCGACTACCTGGAGGACTGGTCGCTCACGCCGAGAGGCGAGCGTCTTCGCAAGATCTACAACGAGTCCGACCTCCTGGTCACCGAGTGCCTCGAACGGGGCTTGTTCTACGGCCTCGAGCCACCGGAGCTGGTGGCACTGGCGTCCGTGTTCGTGTACGAGCCCCGGAGCGATCAGACGTCGCCACCTGATTGGCCCACCGAAGAGCTGGACAAGCGTTGGCAACAGGTGGAGACGGTCTGGGGCGAGCTCCATCGTCTCGAGACCGACTACAGGCTCTCACCGATGCGACGCCCGGACCCCGGGTTCGGCAGAGTCTCATATCAGTGGTCGAGCGGGGCGAGCTTCGACGACCTGACCGCCAGGTCGATGGCACCGGGTGACTTCGTCAGGGTCAGCCGGCAACTGGCCGATCTCCTGCGACAGCTGCGTGACGCCGCATCGGAGATCAAAGGCGAAGCAGACGCCGCGTTGCGATCCGTAGACCGTGGGGTCGTGGCCGCCCAGGGAGTCGGCTGATGCCGAGGTGGCTCGTCGTCGTCAACCGGTCGGCGGGGTCATCGCCGATATCAATCGACCGGGTGACGCTGGCTCTCGACGCTGCGGGCGTGGACGGTGAGATCGTGGTGCCTTCCAGTCGGGCCGAGACCGAGGAGGTCATCGCCGAAGCCGCACGCATCGGGCAGACGCACTTCGCTCTCGCCGGAGGCGATGGCACGGTCAACCTGGCGGCCAACGCGCTCCTCCGTCTAGAGGGTCTCGAACCTCCCGTGATCGGAGTCCTGCCCGTGGGCACCGGGTGTGACATCCTGCGCACGTTCGGGATGCCTCACGAGCTTGGTGAAGCGGCCCGTCATCTCGCCACCGAGGACGTCTACCCGATCGACGTCGCCACCCTGGAAGGAGATTGGGGGACCCGCTACTTCGTGAATGTGGCCCAGGTGGGAGTGGGTGCTGCCGCAGCCGAGACCGCGCCCCGATTCGCGCGAAGAGGCGGGGCGGCCCGTTATCCAGCGGCCTTCCTGTTTCGGCTTCCCCGCTTTCCCCAAGCCCATGTCACGGTTCAGACCGAGCGTCGCACCTACGAGTCGAAGGCTCTGGCGGTGATCATGGCCAACGCACAGTTCTTCGCCGGGGGCTGGAATGTGGCCCCGAAGGCGACACTCGTGGATGGAGTCCTGGACATCCAGATCATCGACATCTCCAAGACGCGCGCGCCGGCTTTCGTCCCTAAGGTGATCCGGGGGACACATCTCACCGATCGCGCAGTCAGACGGTTTTCGGCCGCTACTTTCCGCATCGAGACGGATGTGGTGTGGCCTTTGGAGGCGGATGGCGACTACATAGGGAATACGCCGGTGGCCGGTCGCGTTCTCCGGGCCGCGCTACGACTCAAGATCTGAGGAATGTGGCATACTCCCGCCGCCCCGGCAGGGCAGAAACACGCGAATGGCCAAGAAAGATCAAGAAGAGCTAGAAGTCGAAGAGACCGAAGTCCTCGACGACCTGGAGGACATCGAAGACATCGACGAGAACGTCCTCGATGACGAGGACCTAGATGGCGACGACCTCACCGTGGAGCTCGAGGACGAGGAATTCGAAGACGAAGTCGAAGACTCGGACGAGACCGGCTTCGGCGACGATGAAGACGAGGACGAAGAGGATCACGACGAGGATCACGACGAGGAGACCGCCGAGGCCCTGGAGGAACTGGAGAACCAGGAGCTGCAACTCCTCGACGAAGAGGCCAACGAGGCGATGCTCGTCGACGAAGTAGCCGAGCTCCGGGCCATGCGTCGCGAGGAGTTGACACTCAACGTCGATGCCCAGAGCCAGAAGGACGACGAATTCGTGTGTCAGTCGTGCTTCATGGTGAAGCGGACCAGCCAGCTCGCCAACAAGCGCAAGATGATCTGCTTCGACTGTGTGGACTGAGTCTTTCGCGTCGGAAACGCTGACGCGTTCCCGATGCGAGCACTGCACGTGCGGGCCTTCGGCCGGGCTCCCCCCGATTTGTGCCTTTTAGGTGAGCGCGAAGAGCAGCGAGCGTGGCGAGCGGGTGACTGTCACCCTCCCGACCTACAACGAGGCCGAGAACCTCCCCGAGGTGGCTCCGGCCATCCTCTCTCACGGATACCGGCTGCTGATCATCGACGACAACTCGCCGGACGGGACCGGCGCCATCGCCGACCGGCTCGCCGAAGAGAACGATCGGGTAACGGTTCTGCATCGCAAGGAGAAGGAGGGCTTGGGCCCCGCCTACTCCGCCGGGTTCGATCGTGCGCTGGAGGAAGGCGCCGAGATCGTCATCGAGATGGATGCCGACTTCTCCCATGACCCGGCGGATCTGCCCCGTCTCGTCGCCGCCATCGAAGGGGGAGCAGACCTCGCCATCGGCTCCCGGTACGTGCCAGGTGGGGAAACCCCGGATTGGCCGGCGATTCGCCAGTTCATATCCAAGGGGGGCAACTTGTATGCCCGTACGATGCTGGCCATTCCGATACGCGACGCCACCGCTGGATTTCGTGCCTTTCGGGCGGGTGCCCTCCGCAAGCTGCCGTACCGGCAGGCCGAGGCATCCGGATACGGTTTCCAGGTGGAGATGGCCTGGAGAGCCCACCAGCAAGGCCTCGTCATCGCAGAGGTGCCCATTGTCTTCAGGGATCGGGCCAGGGGAACCTCGAAGATGGGCGGGAGCATCGTGATCGAGGCGATGCGTCTGGTCACAGTCTGGGGATTCGGGCGGATGGTCGGGCGTCGCCGGTGAGAGTCACCGCCCGCCGCGCCGGCGTCGAGGATCTGGAGACGCTGGTGGGCCTCTACCGCGACCTCGAGGAGGAGATGGAGGCATTGCATGTGATGTGGCCGGTGGCCGACGGTCTCGACGAGCCGGCCATGGAGTCGTTTCGTGACGCCCTCGAAGAGCCGGACACGGTCGTGCTCATCGGGGAGATCGACGAATACCCGTTCGGCTTCCTTCTCGCCAGGGTCGAGCGGCTGCTTGCGCAGGCCGATGGAGAATTGGTCGGAGCCATCAGGCTGATCTACGTCGATCGCGAGGCCCGTGAGGTGGCGGTGGCCGAGGAGATGAGAGACATGGCTCTGCACATCCTCCGTGAGCGCGGCATCACCAGGTTCGATGCCCATGTGCTCCCGGGTCACAGACTCGCCAAGAACTTCTTCGAAGCCGGCGGATTCTCGGCCCGGTCGATCATCATGCACCACGACGATGAGAAGGAGTGAGCCCGCACCTGCCTTGGGGGTAGGAGTCGTTGTCCTCGACGAAGGTCGGATCTTGCTGATCAAGAGAGGACGTGAGCCGCGGAAAGGTCTTTGGGCCGTACCCGGAGGCAAGGTGGAGTACGGGGAGACGATGCGGGAGGCCGCCCGCCGCGAGGTCGCCGAAGAGACCGGCATCGAGGTCGAGGTGGGCGATGTCGTTTGGGTGGGTGAGGTAATCGAAGACGGGTTCCACCTGGTCATCATCGACTTCGAGGCACGGATGACCGGTGGTGAGCTCAAACCGGCAGACGACGCCGACGATGCGCGCTGGGTGCCGCTCGAGGAGGCATCCGAATACCCGCTGACCCCGACCATGTACGACCTGGTCGATACGCTGCGGGCATGAGCGACGAGGCCGTAACCCTCCTGCAGCAGCTGATCCGCAACCGGTGTGTCAACGATGGGACGCCTGGGAGCGGTCACGAGCACCGATCAGTCGGGACGTTGACCGAGTTCTTCGGCGTCGACGGGGAGATCTTCGAGCCGGCGCCGGGACGTCAGTCGCTGATGTACCGCGTCGAGGGCTCCGACCCGGACGCACCGTCACTCGGGCTCTCACCTCACATCGACGTCGTCCCGGTGGAGATGTCCGGATGGACGCACGACCCATTCGGGGCCCAGATCGTCGACGGCTTCGTCTATGGCAGGGGAGCGGTCGACATGCTCAACGTGACGGCGGCGATGGCGGTCACCGCCCGTCCCTACATAACCGGGGAGCTCCAGCCACGTGGCGACCTGCTGTTCGTGGCTCTGGCGGACGAGGAGGCCGGTGGCGCCCTGGGCGCGAGGCCCCTCACCGAGCAGCGTTGGGACGACGTCCAGGTCGACTACATGCTCACAGAAGTGGCCTATCCCCAGATGTCGTATTCGAGCGAGCCGGCGATCCCTGTGGCCACCGGGGAGAAAGGGGCTTTCTGGTCTCTGCTTCGCGCCACCGGGACACCCGGCCACGGTTCTGCCCCATTCGGGTCGGACAACGCCCTCCGCAAGATGGTCGAGGCGGTTCACGGGATCTTCTCCGAACCGATGCCGGTGGTCATCACACACGAGTGGGAGGAGTTCGTGGCTTCCCTCGATCTCGAGGATGGCGTCAAGGAGGCTCTGGTCGACTCCGACCGAGTCGACGACGCCCTGGAGACCCTGGCCATCGACGATCCCCTCTTTGCGAGATACGCCCACGCCGTGACCCATCTCACGATCTCCCCGAATGTCTTCGAAGCGGGTGTCAAGTCCAACGTCATCGCCAGCCAGGCGAAGAGCAACATCGATATCAGGGCGCTGCCCGGGATCGACAGGTCTTTTGTCGACTCTTTCCTCTACAAGGCGATGGGCTCGGCCCGCGACGACATCGACATCGAGCCAATCCAGGACTTCGAGGCGACGCAGAGTCCCATAGGTAACCCGTTGTGGGAGGCCATTGCCGACACGGTGGAGGAGATGGAAGGTCATCGGCGGCTCCTGCCGGCGATCATGAACGTGGCCACCGACGCCCGGTTCTGGCGGAAGCGAGGGACCATCGCCTACGGAGTCGGCCTCTTCGACGACAGGATGGACTTCTCCGAGATGCTCGCTCTCTTCCACGGCCATGACGAGCGCGTCTCGGTGGAGTCGGTGAAGAGAACCACGGTCCTGTACGAGAAAGTGCTCGCCCGGTTCCTCGGTTCAGCGTCGAGTTGACCGTCCTATGCGACCTCGACGGGGTCGTCTACCGTGGCAGAGCTGTCCTTCCCGGCGTTCCCGACGCTCTCGGCCGGCTGCGCGACTCCGGCGTGGGAATCTTCTACATCACCAACAACTCCACCCGCACTCCCGAAGAGGGCGCTGAGAAGGTTCGAACGTTGACCGGCATAGAGACCTCCAGCGAACAGGTTCTGTCGTCGTCGTTGGCCGCCGTGAGCGTCCTCGGCCCGGAGGACGGCCCGGTGTTGGTGGTGGGGGAGGCTGGCGTGAGTGACGCGGTCGAGAGGGCGGGCCTGGACGAGACCAGAGATCCCGACCGGGCCCGATCGGTACTGGTCGGTCTGGCCAGGCACATCGACTACGACCTGCTGGGACGGGCGATGAGCGCGATTCGGTCCGGAGCACGGTTCATCGCGACGAACAACGATCCCACGTTCCCCACCGAAGACGGGTTCCTGCCGGGTGCCGGGGCCATCGTGGCCGCCATCGCAGCGGCCACCTCACAGAAGCCCATCGTGGCGGGCAAGCCCCACAAGCCCATGCGGGAGCTGATTCGCTCGCGCGGAGTGGGACGGGCGTGGGTCATCGGAGACCGGGCCGACACCGACATAGCCATTGCAGCCGACGAGCCGGACTGGACCTCCATCCTGGTGCTGACCGGGGTCAGCGGCGAGGATGACGCTGAGGAGTCCGGGGCCGATCACATCGTCGCCGACTTTCCGACAGCCGTAGATCTAGTCCTTTCAGGCGCGCGGCAGTCATAATCGAGAGTGAAGATGGACTTGTCTCCCGAACAGATCGAAACGATCGAGGATAAGTTGAACCAGCTCACCGAGCTCGACCCCGCCGACCTGCCCGGGCCGGCGGCAGAGCTCGTCGAGCTGTTGAGCGACATCCTCGAGGAGTCGAACGGCGAGTGAAGTTCGCACTGCAAGTCCGCACGGGCCGTCCTCGCATCGCCGAGTTCGCCGAGCGTCTCAAGACGGAGATCGAGAAATCAGGGGGCAGCGTCGTAGAGGAAGGGGTCACCCCGGACATGATGCTGGCCGTGGGCGGCGACGGGACCATGCTCGGGGCGGTCTACCGGGCCGTTGGCTGGGATATTCCTGTTCTCGGATTCAATCTCGGAACTCTCGGGTTTCTCACCGAGGCACAGCCGGAGGACATGCGTCACGTCGTCGAGCGGCTCTTCGCCAATGACTACGACGTCGACGAGCGGATGACCATCGAAGCCTCCAAGGGCGGTGATTCTCTCGATGGGATCAACGACGTCGTCGTGGAGAAGATCGAGAGCACCCGTCTCGTCCATCTCGAGGTGGTCGTCGACGGAACGCCTTTCACCACCTATCGGGCGGACGGGCTGATCGTGGCAACGCCGACCGGGTCGACGGCCTACTCCTTCTCAGCGGGAGGTCCGATAGTGGACCCCGGCGTCGCCGCCCTGGTCCTAACACCGGTCGCCGCTCATTCTCTCTTCGACCGGCCGATCGTTCTCCCCGCCGACGCCGAGATCGTGGTCACCGTGCGGCGGGACCGGCCGGTGCGGGTGAATGTCGACAAGTCTGTTCTCGGCGAGCTGGGAGACGGCGATCGGGTGGTCATCCGACGTGGGCCACGACCCGCGAGGTTCGTGACCTTCAATACCGTGAGCTTCCCGGGGCTGGTCAGGAACAAGTTCGGTCTCGACTGATGCTCGATCATCTCCGTGTCGCCAACCTCGGGGTGATCGAGGACGCTGCCATCGATCCTTCGCCAAGATTCACCGTCGTCACCGGTGAGACCGGGGCGGGTAAGACGCTCCTGCTCGGTGGTCTCCGCCTCATTCTCGGTGGCCAGGCAGACTCGAATGCGGTGGGGCCCTATGGAGCC
>DASUUP010000346.1:0-3381 GCA_036373995.1 Acidimicrobiia bacterium | reverse complement strand
TGTCCCCGTCTGTATCGGGCAGGTTCCGAACGCGGGGCGATTCTGATGGAGCGCCTCGGGCCTTCTCTCGACAGCATGGGGCTTCCGATAGACCGTCGCCACGACATTCTCTGCGAGGCGGCGCAACGGATCTGGCGACCGGTCGAAGTCGACGTCGAGCTCCCGGATGGGGTAGAGAAAGGGGAGTGGCTCATCTCGTTCACGGCCTCGACCCCATTGCCACATGGGAAGGGGGAGTTGTCGAACGAGTCTCGTCCGGCCTGTTGCCCACCGAGGTCGGCCTTCAGCCGATCGGCGGTCAGATGCTGGAGGCCGCCGAGTATGTCGCCCGTCGGCGCTGATCACAGACGATCGAGAAGGAGGCACTCCTCTACTCCGGCCCAACCAGGTGGGATCGCCGCGTCGGGCCCAAGCATCGCCTTGCCGTCTTCGAATGGGACGAGTCTCGGGTTGGCCACTTCGATGATCTCGTCGTCGATGTCCAGAGCCGCTTTGTGGGCGGCGAGGACGTTTCTCAGCCAATCCGTGCGACGCCCATAGTTGACGAAGATCAGGAACCCGCCGTCGACAGGGATCGCCCCGATCGGGGTGCGGTAGATGTTTCCCGACGATCGACCCGCGTGGACCAGGACCGGCCAGTTACCGCCCTGGGCCGCTCGAGGGTTGATGAACTGTCTGTTGAACCTGGCCAGCCATCTGGGCAGGGTCATGGCACCACCACCGACTTGCCGCGTGCGTGGCCTTCGGCTTGATACGCCAGGGCATCGACGGATTCGTTCAGGGAGAAGCGCCGGTCCATGACGGGCTTCACCTGTCCCGCCTCCACCATGTCTTTGAGCACGAGCAAATCGGAGCGTTCCGCCCGCGCAGTCCTGCTGATGAAACGTTGGCTCCAGAATCGCGACCGGATGGCGCCGGCAAACATGCGATCGGCGGGACGAATCCAACCGCCCTTCTGACCGGTGACCATCACGAACACGCCATTGTCTCTGAGCATCCTCCGTGATTGTCCCAAGGACTTGCTGCCCGCATTGTCGAAAAAGACATCGAAACGATCTTCGAGCGACGTGAAGTCGTCTCGGGTGTAGTCGATCACCCGGTCGGCGCCCAACTTCAGGGCAGTCTCGACGTTCCCGGTGCTGCACACGCCAGTCACATGACCGGCTCCCAGGGCCTTGGCGACTTGAACGGCGAAGGTCCCCACGCCCCCTGAAGCCCCGTTGATGAGGACCGTCTGACCGGGTTGAAGGCTGCCCCAGTCACGCAGTCCCTGCAGAGCCGTCAGGGCAGCGACACCCAAGGTGGAGGACTCCTCCAGGGAGAGGTTCGTCGGCTTGGGTGCGAGACGTGAAGCCTTGGCGCTGGCGTACTCGGCGAAGCCGCCCCCACCGATGTCACCGAAAACCTCGTCTCCGACCCGCAGGTCGGTGACCTCGTCACCGATGGCGACGACAGTCCCCGAGATGTCAGCACCCGGGATCTTGCGCTTGGGGCTGGTGAGACCGAAGTCGAGCCTGGCGAAGCGCGGGGTACCGGTCATGTAGTGCCAGTCCAGGGCGTTGATCGATGCGGCTGCCACTCTCACCAGAACCCGGTCGGGGGCGGTCGTGGGCACGGGGACCTCGCTGATGTCGATGACCTCGTGTGCCTCGCCGTACCCGTTCTGGATTGCGGCGGTCATTGTCTCGGTTCGAGGCGCCGCCACGATCCGATGGTCGGGGGATTCCATTCCTTCTCCTAACTCGTACACTGTAAGGGAACATAACCATACGACGTAAGGTTGTCAATGTCATCTTACGTCGTATACCTACAATGAGTTGATGGTCACCGAGAAAAAGAGCTCCAGACAACGGACGCCACTGAGCCGGGACCGGGTGCTGGCTTCCGCGGTCGAGCTGGCGGACGAAGGCGGGATCGAGGCGTTGACCATGCGTGGCCTTGCCCAGCGCCTCGATGTCGAGGCTATGTCGCTCTACTACCACGTCGCCAACAAGGAGGATCTTCTCGACGGGGTGTGCGAGTTGGTGTTGACCGAGATCATCGAAGCCGTGTCCGACCTGCCTCCGGCCACCGGCCCGGGTGACTGGAAAGAGGTGATGCGCAGGAGGATCCTCACCGCACGCTCCGTCGTCTTGCGTCACAAGTGGCTACCGGCTGTTCTCGAGACCCGGACGACGATGAGCCCGGCCACCCTCCATTACCACCACGACCTGCTCGCCATCTTTCGAGCCGGGGGTTTCAGCTACGACCTCGCTCATCACGCCTTGCACGCTCTGGGAAGCCGCGCCCTCGGTTTCACCCAGGAGCTCTTCGATCCCGCACCGGGCAGCGCCGAAGAGGAGGAGGCGATGGCGTCGTTCCAGGAGATGGCCACGCAAGTCCCGTTGCTCGTCGAAATGCTCTCCGAGATCTCACACGACGGTCCTGAGTCGACCATCGGATGGTGCGACGATCAGACCGAGTTCGAGTTCGCTCTCGACATCATGCTCGACGGTCTGGATCGTCGCCTCGCCGAGCAACGAGGGGTATAGCTTCCAGCCACTGCCCGCCGGGTTGCCTTACGGCGTATGACTAAACCTTACGGCGTACGAACGACACGTTGAAAGCGAGTGGCCCGATGGCCGACATGAGATATCCGGCCCGAATAGACGGTGTAATGCAAGACAACCTGAGTCGTTGGTTGTGGCTGGTCAAATGGCTTCTGATAATCCCTCATGTGATTGTCCTCACCTTTCTGGCGATTGGTTTCTTCGTGACGACGGTGATCGCTTTCTTCGCCATCCTCTTCACGGGTCGCTACCCGCGTGGTTTGTTCGACTTCAACGTCAGCGTCATCCGTTGGGGTTGGCGCGTCGCCTTCTACTCATACAACGCCCTCGGGACCGATGAGTACCCGCCGTTCACCCTCGAGGACGTCGAGTATCCGGCTCGCATCGAGATCGATTATCCGGAGCAGCTCTCGAGAGGTCTGGTCCTGGTGAAATGGTGGCTACTCGCCATCCCCCATCTCCTCATAGTGGGTGTGTTCAGCAGCGGACTCATCTGGACGACTACGGAGCTTGCCGAGGACGGTGCCTATCTGGAGATCGGAGGAGGCCTCATCGGGCTCCTGGTGTTCATCGCCGGGATCCTCCTCCTGTTCACCGGCCAGTATCCCCGGGGTCTCTATGACTTCATCATGGGGATGAACCGCTGGGTGCTGCGGACCCTGGCTTATGTCGCTCTGATGACCGACGAATATCCCCCGTTCCGCTTCGATTCAGGCGGAACCGACCCCGGCTCAACGCAACAGGCTCCCAATACTGCCTAGCAGGGCTCGACGCTGCACTGGAAACGCCCAGCGCGCTCGCCTGCATGTCCGACGTTCAGGTTCCCCACTCT
>DASUUP010000345.1:0-5488 GCA_036373995.1 Acidimicrobiia bacterium | reverse complement strand
TCGCGTCGGAGGGCTCGACACCGAGCTCCTCCTCCATCGCGGCGCGGCAGGACTCGAACTGTCTGAGAGCCGCAGCTCGATTCCCCACGGCCAGGTGACAGAACATCAGATGCTGATGCGCCCGCTCATTGGCACGGTCGTGGTGGAGGGCGAGTGTGGCGAACCTCCTGGCGTCCTCGTACTCAGTGTGAGACCGCAGCTGCTGAGTCAACTCGAGGAGGGCGTCGAGATAGAGCTCTCTAAAACCGCGGCGTTCGACCAGGACCCAGTCTTCGTAGAAGTCCACCAGAAGATCGTCGGTATAGAGATCCAGAGGGACCCGGCTGTGATCGGATGAAGGCGAATCCAAGAAACGCCTTGCCTCGCTTCTGAATTGAAGAGCGTCGACCCAAAGCGGGAAGTCGGCACGAAGCGCAACCGACTGACGGTCGGTAGCGAGCAAATCGGGGTCGACCTCACGGCGCAGGATGGCGAGAGCGTTGCGCAGAGACGCGCGTGCCGACTGGTCCGACGAGTCGCCCCAGAGCAGAGCTGCCGTCCTCTCGCGGGAGTGGAATCCCGGGTTCAACACCAGATAAGCCAGGAGAAGCTCAACCTTGCGCGTCGAGAGCCGAATCGCCTCACTGCCACGTTCGAAGCGGAAGCGGCCGAACAAGTGGACGCGCAGCGGCAAGTCCACGCTTTCGCAACTATTCCTCGACCCCCCGCTGGCCATGACGCTCCTGGACGATCCGGGCGATAATCCTATAGCGCCCACGTCCTGGCCACCTGGGAAGGCTCGGTGCCCGAGACATTCAAGTTCCGATGTCAGATCTCGAGGGAATCGCTCGCACAGCGCATAACGCGCCCCCCATCCCCAGAGCCGTCCTATTCCCCCGCGCGCGATCGGCATTGTGCGCCCTCGGGTGATCCGGGAACACGAGCCATAGGCTTTCCACTCCCCTCGACCTGCACCCTTCGGGTTTATGCCCGGGCCAGGATCCCAGTCATCCCACGTTGACCCCCTCGCAGCATTCCACTACCTGCTCGTGCAACCCTTTGCCCTCGAAACGCTGTCTTCGTCGCGGCATCGCTCAGGAGTGACGAGAGCATCGTCGTCGGCTCCCGACAGTTAGGAGCTGAGAGCTTCGCCCTCGGCGATCTCGGCAAGGCCGCCGGGAGGATTCCCCCATGCCGAGTCGGCAATCAAGGAAGCCCGGAATGAGCTGGGCCGCCTGGCCGGGATGAATCTCGTGGTTGACAGCAGCATCCCCATCGGGTCGGGGCTTTCGTCGAGTGCTGCGTTCGTCTGCGCCGTCATACTGGCCGCTGCCGACCTGACCGGGAACTCTCTCAGTCCGGAGACGATCGCCGAGACCGCCCGCAGGGCTGAAACCGAAGGTGTGGGTGTGCCCGTCGGGGTAATGGACCCGATGGTTTCGATGTGTGGCAAAGCCGATCACGCCCTCTTTCTCGACTGTCAGACGCTCGACATCGAACTCATTCCATTTCGGGTCTCTGTGGCCGACTCCCCCAAGGTGCTGGTGATTGACACCCGAACACCGCGACGCCTCGCTGGAGGTGAGTATGCCGACCGACGACGCGCCTGCCAGAGGGCCGCTGTCGCCCGGCAGCGAAGGAACCGCAGCAGACGCAATCGGCCGCGTGCCTCCACAACCACTACCGCCACCTTCACAACCTATGCGGGCCGCTGCGCGCCCCCTCCGAAAACCATGTCGCTCGTCTCCACGAACGGGCGGTCCGCTACGGGGCAGATGGGAATCCGTGTGCTTCTGGCGAATCCCCGGGCGATCTTCGCCGAGGGGGCACGGCCGTCGCGCCTCAGTCGAGGTGGAACACCTCCACGAGCTGTTCCATCATCTGGTCTGCATGACCCCCGGTCCCTTCGAAAAAGGGTGCCATCTCGGCCTGCCAAAGCTCGTTCACCTCCTGAGCAGACATCCCGTCGAGGGCTGCTTCGAAGCTCTCGGGCGTCTCGAAGTACCCGAATAGCATCCCGTTACCGCGCATGAACAACGTGTAGTTGTGCCATCCGGTGCGGCGAAGCGCCTCGAGCATGTCCGGCCAGACTTCCTCGTGCCGCCTCTTGTATTCGTCGACGAGCTCTTCCTTCACTTTGAGGATGAAGCCGACTCTCTTCATAGACCTCCTATGCGATGTCGACTAGGTCGCGGTAACGGTCTAGTCGTTGATCTGAGGGGTCGAGATCGGTGACGAGCAGATGGATTTGTCCGAAGTCGAAGACACGTGCCTGGGCTCGCGTACCAAGCTTGCTGCTATCGACGGCCAAGATGATGCGGTTGCTGGTCTTGCAGAATGCCCGCTTCACTTCAGACTCCGCCAAAGCTGCCTCCGAGGATCCGAGTTCGAATTCGAGCGCGGCCGCAGAGCTGAAGAACGTGTCATACAGGAAGCCCTCTGCCGCCCGTACTGCCATCGGGCCGACGAGACTGCCGGTCCGTGGCTCTTCGGTGCCCCCGGTCAATGAAGCAGCGACGCCTGGTGTGCCCTTCATCGAATGGAAGGTGTCCCAACCATTGGTGACAACGACCAGATCACGGGCGGTCTGGAGCGAAGCCGCCAACCTATAGATGGTGGTTGATGCATCGAAAGCTACGGTTCCGCTCGCCGGGACCATTGGCAGTAACTTCTCCGCGATCTTCGCTTTGGCGCGAGCGTTGTGCTGATGACGTTGCTCCCAAGGTTCAGGTCCCAAGGCGATCGCGCCGCCCCTGACTCGCCGGGCGAACCCCAGTGCTTCGAGCTCGTCGAGATCACGTCGGATAGTCATCTCACTTACACCGAAATCGCGGGCTAGCTCGTCGATTCGAACTGCGCCCTGCTCGGCGATGAGATCTCTCAGCTCACCGATCCGCTCCTCGGGGCTTTGGAATGTCGCCTGACTCACCTCTGGTCTCCTGAGGTAACTGGCCTTGTCCTCAGCCACTGACGGGCCTCGTCCAGATCGCCAAAACGGCCGAGGGCCATCCCCTGGATGACAGCGTTGCCGAGGGCGGCTGCCTCGGCCGAGCCTACGACGACCTCGAAACCGGACTTCTCCTCGAGGATTCCAGCCAGCAACGGGTTGCGAACGCCTCCCCCGACCAGTGCCAGGTTACCTGGCTCGGTCCCGGTGACTGATGAGATCTCATCGACTACAGAGCAGATCCCATCCACGATGGACTCGATGATGCTTCGCGCGATCACCGCACGCGAAGAATCGGCGTTGAGCCCACTTGCGTCCAGCACCTCGGTGAGCATGTCAGCTGGGCTGATGAACTTGTGATCCGACGCGTCGAACGTCGAAACACCCTGCTCCACATGCCCTGCTTCTGTGATGAGATCCTCGATGGGAGGACTCCCCCATGCCTTCCGGCATTGTTCCAGAATCCAGAAACCGACCACATTCTTGAGGAATCGGATCCCGCCGAGCGCCCCGGCCTCGTTGGAGAAGTTGGCCGCTCGGGCTGCCGGCGATGTGTCTGGGTCATCGCGCTCGATGCCAATGATCACCCAACTGCCTGTCGATATGAATATGGAGCTGGGACCACTGCTCGGGGCGCCGAGAAAGGCCGATGCAGTGTCATGGCTGCCGACGAGATGTACCGGGGTTCCCCTCCATTCCCCAACTCTGTCGCCCGCATGCGCAGGATCAGGGAAGAGCGAGCGCCGAAGACCGATGGCATCAATCAGCTCGTCTGCCCAACTTCGGGTTTCGGCATCCATCAACCCGGTGGTCGACATGTTGGACAGCTCGCAGCCAACCCACCCCGTGAGGTGATTGACCAGGAGATCGGGCAGGAGGAGGATGTGCCTGGCCGATGTCAGCCGTTCGGTCGTGTCGGCTGCGAGCTGAAATATGGTGTTGATCCCCATCAGCTGGACACCCGTGATCTCATAGAGCGTGTCGTGACCTATCTCCATGGCAGTCACCTCCCAGCCATTGGTCCTGCTGTCGCGATAGGCGAACGGGAGGTCTACGAGCTCACCGGTGGCGTTGACCAAGCCGTAGTCGACGCCCCATCCGTCGACACCGATGGACGCAACCGGCCCGGATCCGAGTCCAATCTCCAGCCCGAGCTCGACATGCTCGACTATCCCGGGCCAATCCCACCGGAGTGACCCGTCGGCAGCCGTTACCGGGGCATGGTGCCAGCGATGCAGTACATCGACCTCGGGATCAGGGGCGTCGAGGTCGACTGATGCCACCCGGACCGAGGTGGCGCCGAGGTCGACGGCGAGCACACGGGAGGAGGTCACAGACCCGTGGCCACCGATTCGGAGCCCCTCTTCTCGATCATCGCCACCCGATAACCCGACTCCCGGTAGGCCTCGAGAGGGGCGATCGCTCCGCCGGCGCGACGCCGCGCCTCGGCCACGAGCGGTCGCACGTCGGTACGGAAGGCAGTCTGCAGAAACTCCTGTGCCCGGGTGGCATCGTTTCCCTCTTGGGCGTCGGCGAGACCGGCGCGGTCGACAAGCAGCGCTTGCGCGTAAGCAATGCAGACAGCCTCTGTCGACTGGATCAGGTCTTCTAGCGGGTCCTTGATGTTGTGGGATTGGTCGATCATGTAAGCCAGGTCAGGAAGTGACCCATCCCCTGCCCGGATCAGCTCACAGAAGATGAGGAAGAGCTGGAACGGCTTGATCGATCCGGTGGTGAGGTCATCGTCCCCGTACTTGGAGTCGTTGAAATGGAATCCCCCCAAGCGGCCGACCATGGCGAGCCGGCTCACGATCTGCTCGATGTTGGCGTTGGGCAGATGATGACCGAGGTCGACGAGACAAGATGCCTTGGTGCCGGCGGCTTGTGCCAGAAGAAGCGAGCTACCCCAGTCGAAGTTGACCGTGGCGTAGAACGCCGGCTCGTACGGCTTGTGCTCGGTGTACATCTGCCAATCGTCCGGGAGGTGATCGTGGATCGCCTCGAGACCGTCGGCCACATACTCGAACTGGGTGCGATGGTCGGCCTGACCAGGGTGGTTGATCCCGTCGGCCAGCCAGACGGTCAACGCCTTGGAGCCGAGGGCAGCCCCGAGATCGATCACTGCTTTGTTGTGTTCGATGGCGACGTCGCGCACCGCTTTGTCTGTGTTTGCCAGGCTGCCGAACTTGTAAGAAAGTCTTCCGTCGTCCGTTGTGGAGGGGTTGTCCTGAAATGTGTTGGAGTTCATCGCGTCGAACCAGATCCCACGATCGTCGGCGTACTCCCGGAGTCGGGCGGGATCTTCGGGGAGGTCCCACGGCACATGAAGGGAGATCGACCGATTGCTTGCCGTGAGCTGGTTCAGCGTGGCGACGTCGTCGATCTTCTCATCAGTGGTCCGAGGTTCCCCACCGATCGGGAATCGGCCGAACCGGGTGCCGCCGGTTCCGACCGCCCAGGACGGCGCGGCGACGGAGAACTCGACTAATGACTCGATGATCGACTCTGCCTGCGTCGCACCCTCCCGGTCGAGACTTGAAGCGAGGTTCTGGACGTCCTCGT
>DASUUP010000344.1:0-10541 GCA_036373995.1 Acidimicrobiia bacterium | reverse complement strand
CCGGGCGCGCTGGCGATGGACTTCAGCCGCCATCGGTGCGAGCACCAGGACGAGGTCGAGAGGTTTGCGGTGCCCGAGGACGAGGTCGGCGTGAGTTCCCGACGACACCCCTCCATCCACGTAGAGGTCGTCGCCGATCGGGTAGGGACGAAAAACGAGTGGTACTGCGGAGGATGCGGCCACGGCGTCGCCGATGCTGACTTCGGGTGCGCCTTGGGTGCCAAAGGCCGATCGAACGCCGGCCTTCATGTCGTAGGCGACGATTGCCGTTGGACGTGATGGCCATGAACTGGCTGCTTCCTCACCGATGTGGGTGGCGACCCAATCTCCGAGACCTTCTGCGCTGTAACGGGCAGGTGACCCCAAGAACATGGTCAATCCGGGCCGGCGAACCCCTGGCACGATTCCATATCGAACCCATTTGCCGAGGTCCGCTGAGGCGCCTTTCGAGTAGACGTGCGTTCGAATGCGGTCCGCCACGTCATCCCGGTCGTCGCCTGGCAGCACCAGACAGTCCAGAGTCAGAGCGTCGTGGCGCACCAGCGAGGTCACGAAAGCACCACAAGAAGTCCCCACGACGACTTCCGCCCGGTTCGGCTCCCATCCGGTGGCCATGCGGATGGACATGAGCGCAGCCATCTCATAGGCAGCGCCGGTGACGCCCCCACCGCCGAGGACCAGTCCTACCCTGCTCACACCATCACCATAGGATCAACCCGTCCCCTACGGAACCACGTCTATCGAGGTCAGCCGAATCTGCGCCCACAGCCGCTGCAGCGGCTGTCGTTCTCTTCAGTCGGTGCGTGACACCACGGGCACGGAAGGTCGTCGCCCCGCTCATCTCTTACAGGAGCAACCAACCGCGGATCGATCTTGAACCGCTCGTTGCCGCTGACCCCCTTGGCGAGCGCAAACAGACCCGTCGTCGCCGTGGCCACCACCAGAGCTTCCAACATCGTCCGTTCTCCTTGCCGAAACACAACAGAGGCTAAGTGCACGGGGCCCGGATTCTGTGGATTTGGACGGCGAGTCAGCTGCCGAGGACTGCTTCGGTCAGGTCGCTGACGAGATAGTGCAGATCCCCGAGACGCCCTTCCCTCTGCTCGGCCGCATCGAGCATCATCATCGCCGAGTGATAGGCGACCCACGAACGGTAACGGCTCTCCGGAAGCTCGGCGTTGTAACCCTTCCGAAAGGCCGCGGCGGCGTCCTCGCCGTGGTTCACGGCGAACTGCCACACGGCGAGTGTGAGGTCCCACTCCGGCGGTCCGAGCGTGGCCCACTCCCAGTCGACGAGCGTGACGGCACCCGTGTCGCCCACCACGAACTTGGACGGAGTGGGGCGTGTGTGTGACGGGACGGGATCGGTGGCTAGAGGTGGCTCGATGTCGAGAGCCCGATCGAGAACGATCTGCTGCATACCGAACCGCCGACGGAACCGCCCGAGGCGCTCGATCGTCGACCGGTAATGGCTCTTGACGTACTCGCTGTCGATGCCGGCCACGAGATTGGTGATGTGTTCGGTCGGAGCGTTGTGAACGTAGCGGAGAGTTCGCCCGGCAGCCTCCACGATCTCCAGATTCTTGGGCAGGCTGGAGAGACTCCAGTTACCGCCGTCCGACATCTTCAACCAGGCGAGTTCACCCACGAAGCCGTGGTTCAGGATCTTGGGGATGCCCTCTACCCCGGAGAGCGCCTCCAGCGCGTGTAACTCCCTCTTTTGGCGAGACGGAACCGGATAGACCTTGACGATGGCAGTCTCTTCGTTCTGCTCGGTAACGCGAAAGACCTGGTTCGCTCCCGCGGCCAGCTCACGAATGCGGGCTGATGGGTATAGCCCTTCAACGAGTCCCCTTGCTGTCATGTCCCTGAGCTACCCCTGGTCGTTATGGCGGTGCCTAGATCCTGACACCGAATTACCCTGCCGCAGGCTAGCGACACCAAGGCAAATCTGTGGATCTTCGTTTACCTGATGAGAAGGTGCTCACCCACGACGAGGGTGTCACCGGGGCCGACGTGGCCCGGGAGATAGGCCCCGGACTGGCACGGGCGGCGGTGGCGGTCAAGGTCGACGGGACCCAACTCGACCTGGCCAGGCCGATCAACGACGGCGGCGACTTCGAGGTGATAACGCTCGACAGCCCGGATGGATTACACATCTTGCGGCACTCCACTGCCCACGTCATGGCACAGGCAGTCCTCGACCTCTACCCGGGCTCCACGTTTGCGATCGGCCCACCGATCGAAGACGGCTTCTACTACGACTTCGAGGTCCCCGATCCGTTCACACCCGAGGATCTGGAGCGGATCGAGGAGCGGATGGCAGAGATCATCGCCGAGGACCAGCCGTTCGAGCGGGTGGCGATGAGCCGTGAAGAAGCCCTGGACGTCTTCAAGGATCACAAATTCAAGGTCGAGATCATCGAGAAGGTCGATCCAACCGAGGTCTCGGCAGGCGATCATGTGACCGCCTACAGGAACGATGGCTTCATCGACTTGTGTCGGGGCCCACACCTTCCCTCGACAGGGCGGATCCCGGCTTTCAGGGTGCTCCGCAGTTCGGGCGCCTACTGGCGCGGCGACCAAGAGCGGGAGCAGCTACAGCGCATTTACGGCACGGCCTGGGCCTCGAAGGCTGACCTGGAGGGCTATCTGCACCGTCTCGAGGAGGCCGAGAAGCGCGACCACCGCCGGCTCGGGCTCGAGTTGGACCTCTACAGCTTCCCCGAGGAGCTCGGATCGGGTCTGGCTGTGTGGCATCCCAAGGGCGGAATGCTGCGCAAGATCATCGAAGACCACAGCCGCGATCTCCATCAGAGATTCGGTTTCGATTTCGTCGCCACTCCGCATCTCGGCAAGTCCGACCTATGGGAGACCTCAGGTCACCTGGACTACTACGCCGAGAGCATGTACCCGAACATGCAGTTCGAAGGCGACCCGTCGTACCAAGTGAAGCCCATGAACTGCCCTTTCCACGTCCTCGTGTACCGCAGCCAGGGGCGCTCGTATCGTGATCTTCCGATGCGCCTCGGTGAGCTCGGTGGTGTTTATCGCTATGAGCAGTCCGGCGTCATCCATGGGTTGCTCAGGGCCAGGGGTTTCACCCAGGACGATTCCCACACCTTCTGCACCGAGGATCAGGTCCAAGAGGAGCTGGAGCGTCACATCGACTTCGTCATCACCTGGCTGCGCAACTTCGGTTTCGACGACTTCCAAGCCGAGCTCAGCACACGACCAGACAAAGCGATCGGCGAAGAGCGACAGTGGCAAGTGACCGAAAAGGCACTTGCCCAGGCGCTGGAAGTCAAGAAGGTGAGATACCGGATCGCCGAGGGCGAGGGTGCGTTTTACGGGCCGAAGATCGACTTCCACATCAAGGACGCCATCGGTCGTCTCTGGCAGTGCTCGACGATCCAGCTCGACTTCAACCTGCCCGACCGATTTGAGCTGGAGTACACCGGTGCGGGGAACACGTCGGAACAGCCGTACATGATCCACTGCGCCAAGGCGGGCTCGATCGAGCGCTTCACCGGGATCCTGGTGGAGCACTACGCCGGGGCATTCCCCATGTGGCTCGCTCCTGTCCAGGTGTCGATCATCCCCGTGGCCGACCGCCACGACGAATACGCCGGACTGGTCAAGAATCGTCTCGCAGACGCTGGTCTTCGCGCCGAGGTCGACGAGTCGAACGAGACCGTAGGGGACAAGATCCGCAGGGCCCTGACCCAAAAGCACCCTGCCGTGATCGTCGTCGGCGACGATGACGTCGAGAACTCCACGGTGGGGCTGCGTCTCTACGGGGAGGAACGCGACACGAGGGGCGTTCCCCTCATCGAAGCGACCAACCGGCTCGCCGAGATGGCGCAACGACCTTCATGACCGACCCTCAGAACGGCCATCCGGAGCCAGACCACCCCAAGATCGACCGCGAGGGGATCCACATCGACCGCGACCTGGCCGACCAGATCGCCATAGAGGACGAGCTGGACTCCAATATCCAGGGTGATTTTCGATTCCCTCCACCGTCTCGGCGCCGAATCGCCGGCTGGGTCTACCTGGTAGCGGGTGTCTTATCAGGGCTGACTTTCGACGGAGGTTGGTGGGTCGCGTTCGGATTCGGCGCATTGGCTCTCTGGCAGTTCGCGTCGTCCTGGCCGCTGAATGTCGACGAGCACGAGGCCATGACCACTGCAGCTTCGGCGGTCGACTTCCCGATCGGGCACTCCTCGGCTTCGGTGCGCTTCACGGGGTGGCGGTCGCGGCCCCGATGGTCGGTTGTCATGTACGCAGCAACCGAGCCACCGGACCAACGCGCGCTCGTGGTGGTCGACGCGGTGTCGGGGAACATCGTCGAAACCCCGTATGTCGAGGACATCTCCGCCGTCTGAGCTCGCCCCTACCTGGTGTGAAGCCGGGGTTCACCGCCGTTTGCGAACCCGGGGCGGTGTCCGTGTTCCTAGCGTTCGTCCAGGGGGGACATGTCTCTCTCCGCTGGGCCCGTGTACACCTGGCGAGGGCGAAAAATGCGTGATTGCGGGTCGGCAGCCAACTCCCGCCACTGCGCCAGCCAACCGGGGAGACGACCCAGGGCGAAGAGCACCGTGAACATGTCGGTTGGAAAGCCCATCGCCCGGTAGATGATCCCTGAGTAGAAATCCACGTTGGGGTAGAGCTTCCGGTCGACGAAGTAGTCGTCGGAGAGGGCGACATCCTCGAGTTGTGCCGCCAGGTCGAGTATCGGGTCGTCGATCCCGAGAGCTTCGAGAACGTCCTCTGCTGTCTTCTTGATGATCTTGGCTCGAGGGTCGAAGTTCTTGTAGACCCGGTGCCCGAACCCCATGAGGCGGAAAGGATCGTCCTTGTCCTTTGCCCTCTTCACCACCGTGTCGAGGTCGTCACCCGAGGCCACGATTTCGTCGAGCATCTCGAGAACTGCCTGGTTGGCGCCGCCGTGCAGGGGCCCGGACAGTGCGGCGATGCCCGCGGCGATCGAGCTGAAGATGTTGGCGCGGCCCGAACCGACGAGACGGACTGCGGACGACGAGCAATTCTGCCCGTGATCGGCGTGGAGGATGAGAAGCATGTTCAGGGCCTTGGCCACGACCGGATCGGGGTCGTATTCCTCTGCTGGAACCGCGAACATCATCTTGAGGAAGTTGGCCGGGTAGTCCAGAGAGTTGTCCGGGTAGACATAGGGCTGGTGCACCGTGTACTTGTATGACCAGGCGATCATCGTCGGGGTCTTGGCGATCAACCTCCTGGAGCTGATGTCGACCGCGTCGAGATCGCGCGGGTCGAGCGCATCGGGATAATAGGTGGCCATCGCCGAAGTCGCCGATGCCAGGATCTGCATGGGGTGAGCCCGGTGGGGGAACGCCTCGAAGAGGTTCTTCATGTCCTCACGCAGCAGGGTGTGGTGCGTGATCGACTCCTGATAGGCCTGGAACTCGTCCTTGGTGGGCAGCTCCCCGTACTGGAGGAGATAGGCCACCTCGAGGAACGAGGCGTTCTCGGCGAGTTGTTCGATGGGATAGCCGCGATAGCGGAGGATGCCTTCCTCACCGTTGATGAAAGTGATGTTGGATGTTCCTTCGGCGGTGTTACCGAAGCCGCGATCGAGAGTGACCATCCCGAACGAAGAGCGCAGGTTTGATATGTCGAGACCCTCATCGCCTTCAGTGCCCTCGAGGACCGGCAGCGTCATCTCTTCATCTCCATGGCGGAGAACGGCTTCGGGCATCTCGATCCTTCCTATCCCTGGTCTTCGTCAGATCGCGCCGCGATCACGGCCTGGGCTTCGTTGTGCGGCACTTCCTCGTAGTGGTCGAACTCCATCTCGAACGTACCGCGACCGGAGGTCAATGATCGCAGTTCAGCGGCGTATTGCTGCATCTCGGACATCGGAACCTCGGCGTTGACTGTGCGCAGGATGCCCTCGCCTTCCATTCCGAGCACCTTTCCTCGCTTGGAGTTGATGTCTCCCATGACGTCGCCGAGATGAGCTTCGGGCACCGTCACGCTCACTTTCATGATCGGCTCGAGAAGGACCGGCCGCAGGCTTGGGGAAGCGGCGCGAACTGCCTGGATGCCGGCCATACGGAAAGACATCTCGTCGGAATCGACGGCGTGGTACTTCCCGTCGTAGAGCTCAGCGGAGACATCGACGACCGGGTAGCCGGCGAGGATGCCCCTGTCGAGTGCCTCCTGAATCCCCTTGTCCACTGCGGGAATCAGCCCTCTGGGGATGGAGCCTCCTTTTATGGAGTCGATGAACTCGTAACCCGTGCCCCGGGGCTTGGGGGCGAATCGGACCATGGCGACACCGAATTGTCCCCGCCCACCGGACTGCTTCTTGTGTTTCCCTTCTGCTGCGGCCGTGGCCATGATCGACTCTCGGTAAGGGACCTTGGGGATGGCGGCGTCTATCTCGACGCCGTACATACGCTTGATCCGGGCCAGGGTCACGTCGAGATGGGTGTCACCCAGGCCCGACATGATGGTCTCACCGGTCTCGGCGCGACGGTCGATTCGAATGGTCGGGTCTGCCTCCTCGATCCGGTGCAGGGCAGTCGACATCTTCTCGTCGTCGTGGTGGGAGCGTGGGGCGATGGCGAGCTCGGTCACCGACGGCGGGTATTTCACCGGCTCGATGGCAGCGTTGATCCCGGGGGAGCGAAGAGTGTCGCCGGGATGCAGGTCCTCGACCTTGGCCACGGCTCCAACACCGCCGACAGGAAGCTCCGAGACATCGTGATGATCCTTCCCCTGGAGCTTGAAGAGGTTGTGCAGCCGGACCTTGCCGCCACGGGCCAGCTCCAGCTCTTGGTCGGCCTTCGCAGTTCCGCTGTAGATGCGGAACAGGGAGATCCGCCCCACGAAGGGGTCGGAGATGGTCTTGAACACGTAGGCCAGGACAGGGCCATCAGTGGCGGGCTCGAAACCCTCACCCTGGTCGAGCGGGGGCAATGATCGCTCCAACGGGTTGGGCCCGTAGTCGACTATGAACTCGAAGAGGAGGTCGATGCCTACGAGTTTCTCCGCCGACGTGACGAGGACCGGGTGGATCTCGCCCCCGATGATTCCGTGGTGGATGGTATCGACGATCTGATCCCGGGTGGGCTCCTTGCCCTCGAAATACGCCTCCATCATCTCGTCGTCCGTCTCGACGACCGTCTCGATGAGATTCTCATGGGCAGTGTGCACCAGGTCGGCGACTTCGTCCGGGAGATCGACCTGCTGGCCCTTTATCGACCCTTCCGAATATTCGTACGCCCGCTCCGTGGCGACCCGGACCACACCTCGAAAGTCTTCTTCGGCACCGATCGGCACCTGGATCGGCGCTACCGATTTCCCGAAGCTCTGCCGGAGCTCTTCGAGGACTCGCTCATAGGAGGCCCTCTCTCGGTCGAGCTTGGTGACGACGATGGCCCTTGGGATGCCCTCTTCCTCGGCCACCCGCCACAGCGCCTCGGTCTGAACTTCGACACCGTCGACCGCGGACACGGCGAAGAGCGCGAGGTCAGAGGCGCGTAGGGCGCTGCGGGCATCCCCGCTGAACTCGGTTGCGCCCGGCGTGTCGATGATGTTGACCCGAGTTCCGTTCCAGTCGACAGTCGCCACGGCCAGGCCCAGCGATATGCCCCGATCGATCTCCTCCGGCTCGTAGTCGAAGGTCGTGGTGCCCTTTTCGACCGAGCCCATCCGCTTGACGGCACCTCCGACGAACAGCAGTGCTTCTGCCAAAGTCGTCTTACCGCTGCCGCCATGACCGACCAGGGCGATGTTTCGGACTTTCTCGGGAACCACGAGACCTCCTTCTCGAAAACTCCGATCCTAACCCTGGATGTCGACGAGGTTTCCAGGGGGGTGCTACTTTCTCGCCCGTGATCGACATGCGGGTCAGGCCACATGTGACCCGATATCTGGACGTCATGGGCCGGGGTCTTTCCAAGATAGGGATGACCCCCTCTGCCATGACCACGCTCGGCCTCGCCCTGGTCCTCACCGGATCGGTGATGGTGGGCATGGATCGTCTGGTCTCGGGTGCGTGGGTAATAGCCGCCGGCTCTCTGCTCGACGGGCTGGACGGCGCCGTGGCCCGGGCGTCGGGAAAGGTCAGCGCCAGAGGGGCGTTTCTCGACTCGGCCTTCGACCGGATAGGTGAGATCGCGGCTTTCGCCGGTCTGGCCTTCGCGAAGGAGGGTCAGGCCCGTGTCCTCCTTTTGATCGTCCTCGCCGTTGGAGGCGCGATGCTCGTGCCTTACATGCGTGCCCGCGCAGAAGCTGAGGGGTTGTCGGGACAGGGTGGGCTGATGGGACGGACCGAGCGCCTGATCCTGTTTTGCGCCGGTCTCATCTTCAGTTTCGTCGAGATCATGCTCTGGATCTTCGTAGTCCTGGTCTGGCTCACTGCCCTGGTCAGGTTTCTCCGGTCTTACCGTTCCATCACGTGAAAGACTTCCTCGCATACCTCGGCCTCCGGGCCGGAGTCGGGATCGTTGGCGCCCTGCCCCCAAGGACGGTGCGCAGCCTGGGCAGGTCCTTCGGAAGCGTTTGGGGAATGGTCGACTCCGATCGTCGCACGATGGCGAGACGTCACATGGATCGTGTCCTCGACGATGGGACGGACACCGGCGCCGCCTCCAAAGAGATGATGAAGGCGTATGGGCGCTACTACGCCGAGGCATTGTGGATCCGCGCGCGACGAGTGCCCGACATGCTGGCCGCCACCGAGGTCGAAGGTCTGGAACACATTCTCGAAGCGCGCGACGCCGGGAAGGGCATGATCTATGCGCTTCCTCACATGGGGAACTGGGAAGCCGCCGCGCCCGTGGCCGTTCGGGAGGGGATTCCGGTCGTGGCGGTTGCCGAAGTCCTTCCCAATCGACGGATAACGGATTGGTTCACAAAGATGCGGGCCGAGGTCGGCATCGAGATAGTCCTTGCCACCGGGCGGGTGGAGGTGATGCGCCGCCTGGAGAAAGCTGTGGCCGCGAACAAGGCAGTAGCCCTGCTCAGCGATCGTGACCTCAAAGGCAAGGGTGTCGACGTGGACTTCTTCGGCGAGACCACGACCATGCCGCCGGGCCCGGCCACCCTCGCCGTCCGGACCGGTGCACCGTTGCTCCCCGTCGGCTGTTACTTCACCGAAGGCGGGTACAAGGTCGTCGTTCATCCCGCATTGCCGATGCCCGCCGAGGGAAACAGGTCATCCCGGGTCGCTGCCCTCACCCAGGCGCTGGCAGAGAAGCTCGAGGCGATCATCAGAGTGGCTCCTGAGCAGTGGCACCTGGTGGTCCCCAACTGGCCATCCGATCTCGAGGCGGAGTGATGCGCGTCGGGTTGGTCTGCCCCTATGACCTGGGCAAACCCGGAGGAGTCCAGCAGATAGTCGTCGAGTTGGGGCGTCAACTCGACTCCGCGGGCGAAGACGTCGTGATCGTCGCCCCCGGAGAACCGAAGGGGGCCCCGGGTGTTGCGTTCGAGTCGGTAGGCAGGTCGGTCACCGTGCCCGCCAACCAGTCGACTGTGCCGGTGGCTTTGAGCCCTCGCGCCTGGACGAGGACCCGGCGCGCCCTCGGTCAGGTGGACGTCGTTCATGTCCATGAGCCCTTCATACCGCTCGTTGGTCTCGCCGCCCTCTCGCAGCGGAATTTGCCGATGGTCGCTACCTTCCATGCCGATCCGCCACGGTGGGCACGCCGTCTCTACCAGGCCCTGGCTTCGGTCGGCCGACTCGCCATCGGCCCGGTGACCACCACCGCGACCAGCCCGGTGTCTGCATCAGCCGTTCCCGAAAGCTGGGGTAGGCCGCGAATCGTGCCCAATGCCATTGACGTCGGCGCCTATGACGTGGACATAGAGCGTCATCCCAAACGCGTGGCTTTTCTCGGACGTGACGACCCGAGGAAAGGGCTTTCGATCCTGCTCGAGGCCTGGCCCGCAGTCCGAGAAGCCCATCCCGACGCCGAGCTCGAGGTGATGGGCGCCACACGCCCCCAGAAGCTGCCGGGGGTCGGGTTTCACGGTCCGGCCGAAGAGGCGACCAAGCGTCGTGTGCTCGCCTCCTCGCAGATCTTCGTGGCGCCGAACCTCGGCGGCGAGAGCTTCGGCATCGTGGTGACTGAGGGCATGGCAGCCGGTTGTGCCGTCATCGCTTCGGATATCGAAGCGTTTCGAAGCGTTGTCGGTGATGGTGGTGTCTTGGTGCCGCCGGGCGACCCCGGCGCCCTGACCTCTTCGATAACGCGTCTGCTCGACGACGAGGCTGAAGCTGCCCGGTTGGGGAAGCGTGCCCGGAAATCCGTCCAACGATTCGATTGGCCATCGGTTCTCGACGGTTACCGACAGGCCTACGCCGACGCACTCTCTTAGGAGAGAACGCGCCGGCGCTGTACAATTCGGCGCACACACCACTTGTTTTCCTGAAGGAGCTTCCCACGTGGAGAAAGGCACAGACCGGGTCAAGAGAGGACTCGCCGAGATGCTGAAGGGCGGCGTCATCATGGACGTCGTCGACGCCGAGCAGGCCAAGATCGCTG
>DASUUP010000343.1:0-6595 GCA_036373995.1 Acidimicrobiia bacterium | reverse complement strand
GATCGCTCGGGTGGGAGGCGATCGCCGAGGAGGAGTGGGCGTCGATGCAGTCGCCGGTCCGTGACGTCTTGCAGTCCTACGCCGACGGTGTCAATGCTTATCTCGACACGCATTCGGGGTCGGGGATCAGCCTGGAGTACGCCATCCTCCCCCTGCAGAACTCCGAGTACGAGATCGAGCCATGGACTCCGATCAACACACTGACGTGGGGCAAGGTCATGTCATGGGACCTCAGTGGCAACATGTCCAACGAGATCGCCAGGGCGGTGCTCGGCAAGACTCTCTCACCGGAGCAGGTCGAACGGCTCTACCCGCCGTTTCCCGACGATCGCCCGGTGGTGGTGGAAAGCGGCACCTCCGCATCCTCGACCTCGCCTACCACCGCCATCCCCGACGGCGCCCTCACTTCACTTGCCTCGGCCGCCCAAGCGGCGAGCCGGGTCTGGGATCTGACCGGTGGTGGATTCGAAGGCATCGGGTCGAACAACTGGGTGGTCTCCGGCGAACTGACCGAGTCCGGGATGCCTTTGCTCGCCAACGACACACATCTATCCAACCAGATGCCCTCGATCTGGTACGAGAACGGGTTGCACTGCACCGAGGACGCAGCCGACTGCCCGTATCAGGTCGTCGGGTTCAGCTTCGCCGGCACGCCCGGAGTAATCATCGGACACAACTCTCATCACGCCTGGGGCGTCACAACAGAGGCCGCAGACACCCAGGACCTGTACATCGAGAGGGTGAACCCCGACGATCCGATGCAATACGAGGTCGATGGGACCTGGGTCGACTTCGATGTGAGGACCGAGACCATCGAAGTCGGTGGGGGCGACGACGTCACATATGAGGTGCTGAGCACCCGGCATGGGCCGGTCATATCCGAGACCTATCTCGACGAGGACCCCTTCGACGATTCCGCCACCGTGGACGTGCCGGGCGAGTACGTGGTTGCGCTGGCATGGCAGAGCCTGGAGCCGTCGACCCTGGCCGAGGCGATCATCGGAATCAACACCGCCTCGTCGTACGAGGAGTTCGGCGACGCCGTTGCCCTCTGGGACATCGCTGCGCAAAACGTCGTGTACGCCGACGTCGAAGACAACATCGCCTACCACTCCACCGGAGAGATCCCACTGCGTGCGGGCGGCGACGGCCGCTACCCCGTTCCCGGTTGGACCTCTGAGTATGACTGGCTGGGCACCGTGCCCGCAGAGCAGATGCCCTCGATGCTCAATCCGAGCCGGGGCTACATCCAGTCGGCCAACCAGCCGGTCCTCCGTCGTGGCCTGGAGCCTCTCATCGGCATCGATGCCGCGACTGGTTATCGGGCGGCCCGCATCGAACAACTGATCGAGGAGAGTGGCGCCCACAGCGTGGAGTCGATGCAGATGATGCAGTTCGACTCCCGCGATGGAGGGGCTGAGCTGATAGTGCCCAATCTGGTCGCCATCGACCCCGCCGGTGACGAGGATCTGGCCGACACTCAGTTTCGTCTCGAGGGATGGTCGAGCGGAGCGGCCGCATTTCAGAATGAGGCTCGATCGTCGGGCGCAGCCCTCTACCAGGCCATCTGGCGCCAGATCCTCGCCCTGACCTTCCACGACGATCTGCCCGAGGACTACTGGCCGACCGGCGGCGGTCGTTGGTTCGAGGTGGTCCGTGGACTCCTCGACGACCCCGAGGATCCGTTTTGGGACGACCGCGGAACGGTCGGTGTCGAAACACGCGACAACATCCTCCGCGAGTCCATGCGTCTCGGGCGACTCGAGTTGGTCGAGATGCTCGGAGACGACGCCGGGGACTGGTCGTGGGGAGGACTTCACATCGCACACTTCGAGAACCAGACACTGGGGCAATCGGGAATCGCACCCATCGAGTGGCTGTTCAACCGCACCGCACCCTCCCGAGTCGGAGGCAGTGAGTCGGTCGTGAACGCGGTGGGCTGGGATCCTGCGCAGTCGTATGAGGTGAACTGGGTCCCGGCGGAGAGAATGGTCGTCGATCTCGCCGACTTCGACGCCTCGACTTTCATCCACACCACGGGACAGTCGGGCCATGCATTCGCACGGAATTACGACTCGATGCTGGAGATGTGGACCGATGGCGAGCAGGGCAGAATGCCGTTCAGCCGAGCGGCAGTCGAGGAAGTCACCGTCGACGTTCTGACCCTGAGCCCGAGCCGCTGAAGTCGGTCGATTGCTCTCTCGACTCCGCTGCAATCCGTGGCGGACCAAGAACGCTGTGCAGCGCGGTCCCCCAGCACGTGCCCGGCCTAACCCAGAAACGCGATCAGTTCGTCGGATATGCGGTCGGAGTGGGTCCAGACGACTTCGTGACCTGCTCCCGAGACTTCCACCAGTTTGGCGTCGGGGATGGCGGAGGCCATCTGATACTGCCAGTGCGGCGGCACCAAGAAGTCATTGCCTGGGACGATGACCATCGCGGGCACGTCCAGCTTTCCGATCCAGTCCGTCGAGTCGAAACGAAGCAGGGCGAAAGTAGCCTGCGCACCACTCTCGACGTTGCGACGTTGCGTCTCCCGCCACATCCAGCGGGCATGCCTTGGTTCGACTGCTTGGCGGGCGATCAGATAGCCGCTCCGCACCTCGGGGGTCCCCACCCCGGTCAGGCGCTCCCAAGCGCGGGCCAGGAAAGCGCCGGCTCCACGCGCCCATCTGTAGCTGACGGAATGGCTTGCGAAAGTGGCGATCAGAACCAGCTTGCGGACGCGTCCGGGGTGTCGACGGGCGAATGACTGGGCGATGACACCGCCCATGGAGTAGCCGACGACGTCGACCTGGGCGACGTCGAGATCGTCGAGGACCCCGGCGAGGTCATCGGCGTCGTCTTCGACCTCGAAGCGGGTGTCTCCCAGGGCCGAGAGCCCGTGACCGCGGTGGTCGACCATGATGACCCGACGGTTCACAGCCAGTTTCGGGGCTACCTGATACCACTCCGTGAGTGAGGCGCCGGCCAGGCCATGGACCAGGAGGATGGGGACACCCTCGTTCGGGCCCATCTCCCGAACGAGGTACTCGTCGTCTCCGACGAAGACCGTGCGGCCCGGAACCCTGAGGGGGTGCTCCTGGGGAGGCTTGAAACGGGGGTCGAGCCTCGGACCGAACGCCCTCCACGCAAGGGCGCCGGCGAGGGCCCATTTCCACCATTTCACGGGTCGAGATCTCCCACAGCGAAGACGAGTTCCTCGACGGGATGGCCGGCGATCAAGTGCTCGTCGATGACGCGGTCGAGCTTGTCGATGTCGAGCCCGGCATACCAGGTGCCCTCGGGGTACACCACGGCGATACAGCCCTGCTCACATATCCGAAGACAGTCGGCCTTGGTGCGCAGCACGGTCCCCGAGCCTGGCTCCACCGGATCCGGGTCTCGCTCCATGTCTCCTTGCCACTTGGGCGGCGCCGAAGCGGCGTCGAGATGCTTGAGCCGCGTCTTGAGGTGTGTCCAGAGCTCATTCGTCTCTTCTCGCGGGGCGCACTTCGGGTTTGTCTGATCGGCGCAGAGGAAGATGTGTCGCCGCACCCTGGGGATGGAGAGGGCCTCGGCGATGTTCTCCAGACGCTCTTGGTTGTCCACGAGAGCAGTTAAGTCATTTGGTGGCGTCTGGTCGAAGTTGACGATCATCTGTCCGGCTAGGTCAACCGGATCGACATCTCTGCCGTCATTTCGCCGATTACGACGGCGCGCGGCACGGCGGCGAGGTAGCCCTGGACGCTCTCAACCGGGAGGGCGACCAGCAACCCGCCCGAAGTCTGTGCGTCGATGAGCGGCTTCCACTGGTTCTCTTCGAGATCGGTCTCCACATCGGGTCGAATCGATTCCAGGTTTCGTTGTGATCCCCCAGCCCACATGCCCTCTTCGAGGAGACGCCTGACACCGGTCAGGAGGGGCACCGACTCCACGTCCACCACCGCGCCGATCCCGGAGGCACGGCAGATCTCGCGCAAGTGACCCAGGAGCCCGAATCCGGTCACATCGGTGGCGGCGGTTGCCTCATGGTCGGCGAGGGCTTGGCCGGCCACGTCGTTGAGCGCCGCCATCAGCTCGATGGCCTCCTCGGCGAGTGACGGCGGGCATTTCGCCCGTTTGATGGCCGTCGTGATTATCCCCATTCCCAGTGGTTTGGTGAGCAGGAGCACGTTTCCGGCCATCGCGCCCGAGTTGGTCACCACCCGGTCGACATCGGCGACTCCCGTCACGGCGAACCCGTAGGTCGGCTCCGGGCTGTCGATCGAATGACCGCCCACCACGGTGCAGCCCGCCTCCGCCATGACGGACATCCCCCCATCGACGACCTCTGACGCCACCTCGAACGAGAGCTCGTCACGCGGCCAGGCGAGATACTGGAGTGCGGTCATCGGGCTTCCTCCCATCGCGTACACGTCGGAGAGAGCGTTGGCGGCGGCAATGCGACCCCAATCACGTGGCGAATCGACCACGGGTGTGAAGATGTCCACCGTCTGGATCAGGGCGCGTCCATCTCCCAGCGCATACACGCCGGCGTCGTCACCCGTGGCCACACCGACCATCAGATCGGGGTGGGTCGAGGCGGGATGGAGTTGTACGGGACCCAGGACCTGGGCCAGCTCGGCCGGGCCGAGTTTGCAGGCTCAGCCGGCGCCGTGGCTGTACCGGGTCAGGCGTATCTCGGTCACATCGGCGAGGTTAAGCGCGATGGTGTGCAGGGTTTCCCTCACAGCGGGACCCGCGGCCCAGGATGGAGGAATGCGATCTGGAGTAGGGCATTGGAGACGCTTAACCTGACCTCTTCGCATGACTGAAAGCCCCACCTTTCTCACGTCTGCCGCGCTCGAGAAGCTCCAGGATGAGCTCGAGCATCTGAAGACGCATGGCCGCACCGACATCGAAGACCGCATCGCAGAGGCGAGGTCTCATGGAGATCTGCGTGAGAACGCCGACTACGACGCCGCCAAGAACGACCAGGGCCTGATGGAGGCCCGGATTCGCAAGCTCGAACACCTCATCCACACCGCGGAGGTCCGCGAGGTCGAGGACACCGGGAAGGTCGAGGTCGGATCCGTGGTGACGGTGGTGGACGCGGACGGCGACGAGCTGGAGTATTTCGTCGCACCTCAGGAGAACAGGGCGGCCGGGTTGTTCCTGGCTTCTCCCTCGAGTCCTCTCGGGTCGGCATTGATCGGTCGAACCGTCGGCGACCAAGTCGAGTACGAGGCGCCCGCCGGGATGTTGACCGTCGAGATCAAAGCGGTCCGACCGTACGGGGGCTGATCACCGTTGTAGCCTGACCCGGTCCGTCGCCTCCGGGGTTACCTGTGAAACTTCGACTCAGAAGCCCGCGTCAACTGGCTCATCAACTCCTTGCTGTGGCGCGCCGCAACCACGAGCAGGTCGCCGACTACCTCGACGCCAATCGTGAGGAGTGGGAGGCGCTCGCTCTCGCCGCACCCAGCGACGCCGCCGACATCATCGAACAGCTCGACGAGGAGGACGCGGTCGAGCTCCTCTCCGAGCTCCCGCCTGCGGACGCCGCCGAGATCCTCGAGGAGATCGCACCCGAGCTCGCTGCCGAGCTGATCGAGAAGTACCCGCTCGTAGAGCTCGCCGCTGCTCTCAACGAGATGACCAGTGAGGCAGCGGCCGACCTCATCGGCGAGCTCGACGAGGAATCCACAGAAGACGTCCTCGCTGCCATGGCCGACGAGGCCGAGGGCGAGGTCCGGGACCTGTTGGTGTTCCCGCACGACAGCGCCGGCGGTCTCATGACGACCGAGATCGCCTCCCTGCCGATGGGCTTGACCACTGGTGAGGCCATCGAACGAATCCGCCAGCTGCACGAGGAGTACGAAGACCTGTCATATGTCTACGTCGTCGACGAGGAGGACCGATTGCAGGGAGTGATCTCCTTCCGCGACCTGGTCTTTCGCCGTCCGGGTGCTCCGCTCGCCGACGTGATGGTGCCGGATCCCGTCTCGGTGTCCACGCTCACCGATCGGGAGGAAGTCGCCGAGCTCGCCCAGCGCTATCACTTGTTCGGCATCCCGGTGACGGATGCAGAGAGGCGGTTGGTGGGGATGGTCACCACCGATGCCGTAATCGAGGCGATCCAGGACGAGGCCACCGAGGACTTCGCGGCGGCGGTGGGCGCCGGTGTCGGCGAGACCGTGTACACGAACATCACTTCGTCGTTCCGAATGAGGGTCCCCTGGCTGGGTCTGAATCTCCTCCTGGCGTTGGTCGTCGCATTCGTGATCGAACATCAGACCGGAGTGATCAGCCAGGAGCCGGTGCTCGCTGCTCTCATGCCGGTTGTCGCCCTGCTCGGAGGGAACGGCGGAAACCAGAGCCTCGCGGTGATGATCCGATCTCTGGCCTCAGATGACGTCCCGGCCACCCAGGTACCGGCGATCCTGGGCCGTCAGCTTGGAGTCGGCCTGCTCAACGGTCTCGTTCTGGGCGTTCTGTCGGGTGCTGTCTGCTATCTGCTCATCGATGCCGACGTCTTCCAGACCCAATCCGACCCGGTATCGGTGGCGCTGGTGGTTGCTATTTCGGCATTCACGGTCCTGTTGGTGGGCGCCATCGTCGGCAGCGGTATACC
>DASUUP010000342.1:0-3159 GCA_036373995.1 Acidimicrobiia bacterium | reverse complement strand
CTCGCCGTTCACTCCAAGGGCAAACCGCTTGGAGACGACATCGACCTCGGCGTCCTCGCCCGCCGAACACCTGGATTCACAGGTGCCGACCTGGCCAACCTGATCAACGAGGCGGCGCTCCTGACGGCACGGAAGCGCGGCAAAGAGATCACGATGGTGGAACTCGAAGAGGCCATCGATCGTGTCATCGCTGGCCCGGAGCGCAAGACACGTGTTCTCTCAGAGGACGAGAGGAAGGTGATCGCCTTCCACGAGACCGGCCACGCTCTCGTCGGCTATGCCCTTCCCAACTCGGACCCGGTCCACAAGATCACCATCGTCTCCCGTGGACGCTCTCTGGGGCACACACTGGCGCTGCCCACTCACGACAAGTATCTGTCACGACGCAGCGAGCTGGTCGACCGCCTCGCCATGCTGCTGGGCGGCCGAACCGCGGAGGAGCTCATGTTCGCCGACCCCTCCACGGGCGCCGCCGACGACATCGAGAAGGCAACTTCGATCGCCCGTCGCATGGTCATGGAGTACGGGATGAGCGACAAGCTCGGCCCCATGCAGTACGGAAAGCCCAGTGGCGAGGTGTTCTTGGGTCGCGACTATTCCCGTCAGCAGGACTACTCAGACGAGGTCGCCGCCTTCATCGATGCCGAGGTGCGCAAGATGATCACCGCGGCTCACGAGGAGGCTCGCACCATCCTCGAGCATCACAAAGATGCCATGGAGCGGATGGTCGAGAGGCTCCTCGAGAAGGAGACGGTCGACCGTGGAGAAGTCGCCGAGATCTTCGGGGATGTCCCCAAGTGGGAGCACACAATGGACGGGTCTCTGCGGATCAAGTATCCCGACGATCCGGTCCTTCCCCAGGAGCATCCAGACATCGCCGCCGCGGTCGAGAAGGAAGAGGAGACCGAAGAGGTCACCGAGTCGCTGAGACTCGACCGGAAACTGCCCCGGACCAAGGGCCGGCCCGCTGAGGCATAAATGCCTCAACAGGTTTGAGTTTGCCGCACAGACTCAGCGAGTTCCCGGTACCGACACCGTCTAACGGCTTCTCGGTTACTCCTGATAGATCGTGAAGTCTCCCGACACCAGCTTGGCGCGAATCGACATCTGACGCTCCGGGGGCCGTCCCCGAGGCTCGCTGTCGGGTAGTCGGAGTTTGCCCGACAACAGCGTGACGTCGAGGTCGACGTTGCTGCCGAGGGGTATTCCGAGATCGACGTCGCCCGACATCGCCTTGAAGCTGGCGCTTCTCCCTTCGAAGCGGGTTATGTAGGCGTCACCGGAGGCGGTGCTCATCTCCAGGATGGCATCGGTGTCTTCGATGTGAACGTCGCCGGAAGCGGTGGTTGCGACCACCGAACCGCTCGCCTTCTCGACACGAAGATCGCCCGATGCCGAGCTGAAGCGAAGCGCGCGGTCGACGGACCGGACATCGAGATCACCGCTGGCGGTCTTCACGACCAGTGTCTCGGCGCTATTGATGTCGATGTCGCCGGACGCAGTCTTGATCTCGGTCTTGCCGAGGGGAAGGTCTGCCTCGACCGAGGCGGAGGCCACGGACACGCTGAGATCACTGCCTGATGGGGTCTCGATGACGACGTAGGCCGAGCCGCGGGACAACCACGAGGAGCTCTTGTCGGAGGAAACCAGGATCGCGTTGCCCCGCTGCTCGACGATGAAGCCGGGAGATCTGGCGTCGACTTTGACGTCGACCTTGCCCACGGGCCCATCACGGACCTCGACCCGCCCGGACTCGAAACGCACCTCGAGGTCGGGCGTGCCCTCGACTGAGAAGGTCTCGTGGATCACAGCTCGAGCGTGGTCCGTGTATGGGAGCCGGTGGAGCGTCGCTTTCGTGCCTTGCTGTTCAGCACGTCCACGACGTATGAGTTGATCGAGTCGCCGGACTCGTCCGCTTCGGCTGTGATCAAGTCTTTGAGATAGCTGGGGAGGCGGACGGTGATCCGGGCCTCGTCGGCCTCGTCCGCGCCGGGAGGCGGTGGCGGTGGGGGAGGCGGCACCGCCGAGGGGTCATCGCTGACGACGAGCTCGGGATCGCCTTCCACGAGCTTGATATCGATGGTCTGGGTGTCGAGCTGGCTCGAGATCTCGGCTACGGCCATCGAGACGACGTCCATCATCGTCTGGGTGATGGCCGGCTTCAGGGCAGCCATCAGCTGAGCGCCGGCCTCGGCCATCTCGGGGCCGGCGACTCTCAACTGTGTCTCCACGGCCGACTCCAGATTGGTGATCGCGTGTGACAGTTGCATCAGCGGGTGCGGGGGCGGTATCGGCGGATGCGCTCTTCGATGAGCGCTTCTATCTGGTTCGGGGTCATGGTCACCAGCATGGCACATCTCCTGTGTCAAAGTGACAACTATTTGATGTCACGATGATGTCATTATACAGTCACAATGACACCACTGTCAACCCCCGACCCGAAATCGACGTTCTCCGATCGCGACGCTGAACGCCGGCTCCGGTGGGGATTGGCTGGCCCCCCATCAGTTTCTTGGAATTCGTATCGACCGGGTCCAGTTGCCTTGTGCAATGATCAACGGCATCGATACAGCACGCATCGAGAAGGCAGTCCGAGAGATCATCGAGGCGTTGGGTGAGGATCCCGATCGAGAGGGGTTGATCGACACGCCACAGCGAGTAGCCCGCTTCTACGCCGAGGTGTTCGAGGGGATTCACAGTGACCCCGGCAACGTCATCGATGCCTTCTTCGGCGACGAGCACTATCAGGAGATAGTGATGGTCCGTGAGATCCCCTTCTATTCGATGTGTGAGCACCACTTCGTCCCGTTCCATGGACAGGCCCACGTCGCATACATGCCCAAGGGGCGTGTGACCGGACTGTCGAAGCTCGCCCGTCTCGTGGACGCCTTTGCCAAACGGCCGCAGATGCAGGAGAGGCTCACAGCTCAGGTGGCCGATTGCCTCAATGACAGGTTGGACCCACTGGGAGTCCTCGTGGTCATCGAAGCCGAGCACCTGTGCATGTCGATGCGGGGTGTCAAAAAGCCCGGGGCCCTGACCGTCACATCGGCCGTGCGCGGTGTCATGGAATCCAATCCTGCCACCCGCTCCGAGGCGATGTCGCTGCTCTTCGGAACCGCCTGATCTGTGTCTCGGGTCGCCACGTCGTGGTCCGTT